>SOIC01000032.1 GCA_004377275.1 Dehalococcoidia bacterium | reverse complement strand
TAATTCAGCCTGCTTAACTACTCGTCCTCTATCCCTAGCTCCTTAATATAATCGATGGTATCCTGCACCGTCTTTATCCCCTCTGCATCCTTATCCGGTATTCGTATCTGCTTGTTGTCATCGCTGAACTCCTCCTCGATGGCCATAATCAGCTCCACCAGGTCCAGGGAGTCAGCGTTCAGGTCATCAATAAAGGAGACATCGGGTATCACCTGCTGCTCCTCGACGCCTAATTGATCTACGATGATCTTCTTTACTCTTTCGAAGACGGTGGCCACCTTTTCACCCCCTTTCTCTACTTGATTGGGCACTAACCGTGCCCAAAACCCCGTTTATGAATTTCGCCGAGTTTTCGCTGCCAAAGGTCTTGGCCAGCTCTACGGCTTCATTAATGGCCGCCTTAACCGGCACCCTATTATTCAACGAAATCTCGAAAATAGCAAGCCTCAGGATGTTCCTGTCAATCGTCGCCAGTTGCGCCACCGGCCAGGCCGGGGCATATGTCTGAATCATGCTATCAATCCTATCCTTGTTTGTCAACACGCCAGCGACCAGCTCCCGGACGAATACCTCCCCCTCTTCAGGCAGCGCTGCCTCTGCTACCAGCCGCGATACGGTCTCCCCGGCATCGTGGCCTACCGAGTCCACCTCGAAGAGTGCCTGAAGCGCGATAACCCTCGCCTTTCTCCTGGTCCCCATTTTTTCGCTTTTTCGCCCGTCCTCAAACGCTTTTTATAAGGATGCGTCTCCACCAAATCACAGAGTTTAATATAAAGCATCTGCCCAGTACGAAAAAAGCTCGGCTACCCTTTGGCTATAAGCGTGGACCACCGGCCACACCACAGCATTTGACAATCGTTCTAGCAGGTATGCTTAATGGCGAAATCAGTCTAGCAGATGAGATGAAGGGCGGTCTAGATGCTCATCACCCTTATCGAGCTTGTATCCTCGATATTTAGAATCTGCGCTTCCCGGTTAATTCTTTTGATCAGCCCCTGCAACACCTGTCCGGGACCGATCTCAACAAAGGTGGAAACTCCCGCGCCCACCATATACTCCACGCTCTTCTGCCATTGGACACAACTCGAGAGCTGCTGAAGGAGCTCCTGCTTAATCTCAGCGGAGGTGGTCACTGGCTGAGCGGTGCTATTGACCACAATGGGCACGCTGGGGTCGCGGAAGTCAAGCTGGGAGACTGCCTGAGCCATTCCATCAGCGGCGGGTTGCATCAGGGAGGAGTGAAAGGCACCGCTTACCTTAAGCGGCGTGATGTGTCGCGCCCCCATGGCCCTGGCCAGGTCCATAGCCCGAACCAGCGTCTCCCTCGACCCGCCGATCACGATCTGAGTGGGGGAGTTCAGGTTGCATACCTGAGCCCCGGTCTCCTGGCATATCTCCTCCACCGATAAGTCATCGAGGCCGATGATCGCCGCCATGCCCCCCGGAACCCTCTCTCCTGCCTCCTGCATCAACCTCCCCCTCTGCCTGGTGAGCCGAACTGCTTCCTTGAAATCGAGCACCTGGGCGGCTACCAGGGCGGTATACTCTCCAAGGCTATGCCCCGCCATAAACGCGGGACAGATCAGGCCACCGGCTACGCTGGCAGCGGCTTTCAGGCAGGCAATGCTCGCGGTGAGGATCGCCGGCTGGGCATTAACTGTTTGCGCTAGCTCCTCCTCGGGTCCCTCAAAGCAAAGCCGAGAGAGGGGAATTCCCAGCGCATCGTCTGCCTCCTCAAAGACCTCCCTGGCCTGAGTAAAAGCATCATAAAGGTCACGCCCCATCCCTACCTGCTGCGAGCCCTGTCCCGGGAAAACATAGGCCAAAACTGCTTCTTGCTCAGCCAATGGTCACTCCTGAATATGCGGTGCGCACTGGTTATTCCCTCTTCTTTACCTTTACCTCGAGCACTTGCCTCCCCGCGTAGGTGCCGCAGGTGAGGCAAACATGGTGTGCCAGCTTTGGGCTGTGGCACTGGGGGCAGTAGTCGATAGCAGGCAGGCTCAATGCCATATGCGACCGCCTCTTCCCCTGACGCGCTTTAGCTGTCTTTTTTTTCGGCAGTGCCATTCTTTCGTCCTAGACTATCCTCTATAAAATGCCTAACTCACCCTTCAAGACTCCGTTAAAAAAGGACGTGGGTTGAGAGCGGAAAAAGGCCTATCCTTTCCCTGCCTCTTTCTCGTCCGATACAAGCCTTCACTAGGGAAAATCGGTATTTTTTCAAAGTCACCCTGATTTCTTCTGCAACCATGAAGTTGGAAAAGGGCGAACCGGGGGTCAAGGTAGCTGGTGAGGCAATCGCAAGGGCCAAGATTGAGGTTGTGACCACAACGATGGCATAGCCCGGCGCAATCCTCACTACAAAGAGGCTTCATCGGTAAGACCAAAAGCGCATACTGGCGCACCGCCTCACTCAGGTCTATCTCCTGATGCTCACCTATGGTGAAAGCGCCTTCCTCAGCTTTGGATAAATACTCTTCCTCGATCCTCAGCGTCAAGGGCTGCTCAAAGGAACTGAGGCACCGGCTACAAACCGCCTTGTGCGTGGTATTGAGGGTACCGCTAACAAAGATGCCGCGATCGGTGCGGAGCAAATCTACCTCCCCATAGATTGGCGGGGCGTCGCTTTCACTGATCCGGTAATGGCGATAAGAGCCTACCGGCTCCTTAAGCTGCTGCGAGACATCGATTATCATGGTTCTGTATAAAGTTGTGTTATTATATAGATAACACCGCCACCTGTCAAGTAGCTGTTGCAAACTGTCTCTCTGTATGCTAACATATAGCACTATTATTTGGCAAGCCAGATAAGGAGGGTCAAATGCCCAAGATATATTTCATCGATGTGACCAATCGCGATGCGGTCCAAGCATCGCGCATCATTATGGCCAAGCTGCAAAAGACCCTGCTAAATTTCTACCTGGGGGAGATGGGCCTCCACCAATCGGAGTTCTCCTTCCCCACGGTAAGACATGAGCGAAACTATATTCAGGGTAATCTGGAGCTAAAAGAGCAGGGGATTTTCGGAGATCTGGTTCTGGAGGGCTGGTGCCGCGCCATCGTTGGGGATGTGAAGAATTCCCTGGACACCGGGGTGCGCGACCTCAACATCTCCATCTCCACATCGGACCAAATGATCCTTCACAAGTTCCGCGGCAAGCTGGACCGGGAGAAGGTTATCCACGAGATGGTGGAGGCCACAAGATACGCCCGGAGTAACGGGGTGAATACCCTGGGGGTGAATGCTGAAGACGCCTCACGCACCGACATGGCCTATCTCATAGAATTCGCCCAGGCAGCTAAGGAGGCCGGGGCTGACCGCATAAGGTACTGCGACACCCTGGGCTACGATACCCCGATGAGCATTTATGAGCGGACAAAAACCCTGGCCGAGAAGGTGAAGATCCCCGTTGAACTCCACTGCCACAATGACCTGGGCATGGCGGTGGCCAACGCCATCGCCGGGGCCAAAGGGGCGCTCGACGGCGGCGTCGATAGCTATATCAACACCTCAGTGAACGGGGTTGGCGAGCGGGCGGGGCAGACAGACCTGGTAAGCTGCATCCTGGCCCTCAAGTTTGGTCGGGATATGCAAGACTGTGAGATCGCCGACCCCCTCAATCTCACGATGGCTGACAAGCTGGCCAAATATGTCTCCTATGCATTCGGCATACCTATCCCAATAAACCAGCCCGGGGTGGGGTTCAACATCTTCGCCCATGAGGCAGGTATCCACGCAGATGGCGCCCTCAAGGATCGCCGCAACTATGAGCTTTTCGAGTACGAGAGCCTGGGGCGGGGGGAGGATGCACGCATCCCCACCGGCCGCATAATAACCACCGGGGAGTTTGGCGGTCTCGCCGGGTTCCGGCATGTCTACGAGGAGATCGGCATCACCCTCCCCGACGATGACAGTGCCAAACATATCCTGGAGCTGGTGCAGTTCGCCAGCGCCCATACCCAATTGCCGCTAACCGACGATGAGCTTTGCTTCATCGCCAGCCATCCCGAAGAGGCAAGTAAGATCCTTACCTTAACCCCTTAAAATGGCGGATCACTCAGATAAAAAGAGGGCTTTTCCTGCTAGCTGCTACGCTGCAAAAAGCTCGCCTCTGCCTTTCAGGCTACTGTTCATAAGTTCAGCTAACCCTGCCCAACCGTCTATGCGATGTGAGAATAGCTTACGGAGCTTGTGTGAAGGGAGACAAATTGGGGGCTAAGTGGATTTCGCTTCACTTATCAATGCGAGACGCTTTAGCATAAATCAACTGCGGGGACGAGTGGAGTAGAACACTTCCGTGCAACACCTTAGGTTCTACTAAGCAGGAGCTATAAAGGGGAGTCCCCCGACCCCGAGGCCGCCAGGTCGGCCGACACTTCGGCCTAGATCGGGGGACGCTTCGGCCTATAATCGTCCGATAAGTCGGACTCTCGCAAAGCGGAGGGGGCAGGGGTATGTGTTTATGGGTAGGTTGGAGCATCCGCTCCAACAAAGCCTAGAGCCGATGCTCTAGGCTACCCAATGTTAAATACATCCCAGGGCGGGTGGGTGGTAAAAAGCGGGCGAACGGTGACATGTTACCAATGTACTAGACGAGTACAGAGACTTGATAAGTTTCAAAAAGTGGATACAATATAGTTTATCATCTATGAAGGAGAGTTGGCTTGGAGTACTTCTTAACTGAACAGCAAAAGCTCATCAAGAGTCTAGCTCGAAGGATTGCCGAGGAAAGGATACTCCCGGTGCGGGCGGAGCTGGACGAGA
>SOIC01000067.1 GCA_004377275.1 Dehalococcoidia bacterium | reverse complement strand
CCTGTCGCAGGAGCAATAAGCTCTTAATCGCTAATCGAGGCACACACACTAAATTAATATCGTTCACATAGATAGGCGACACCCCACTGTCATTTTAAGGAACTCAATCATTGTCATTGCGAGCGAAGCGAAGCAATCTAGCCGTTGCATTCCTATCCACCCACCACCCCACAGATTGCTTCGGCACCTAGTGCCTCGCAATGACAGGTACAATGAGCTATGATCGACGGGTCACTAATGCATTGGCCGAGCATATAAATTGTATTGAGAGGTTTTTTTGTGCTAGAATGAAATGTTAGGGTCTAGTAGTTAATATTGCAATAAGGGAAGAGTTCTATGGATGTTGAGACCGTTATTCTGAAAAAAGAGGGTCACATTGCTACCATCACCATGAACCGGCCTGAGATGATGAATGCCCTAAACATACAGATGCTGCAGGAGATGGTGGCAGCGATAGATGAAATAGCCCGCAATGACGATGTGAGGGTGGTGGTCCTTACCGGCGCCGGGAGGGTCTTCTGCTCCGGCGCCGATATTAGCGAAGGCGGTAAGGCTAGCGGGCTAAGCGGAACCCCGGTGGAGATGCACCATAACGTGCGGAACAGCTATCAAAAGGTAGCTCTCGGGCTTCAAAGGTTGGACAAACCGACCATCGCCATGGTTAACGGCGCTGCTGTGGGCGCCGGCTGCGATTTCGCCTTTGCCTGCGATATGAGGGTAGGCTCGGAGAAGGCCAGGTTCAGGAACGGTTTCGTGAGGGTCGGGCTCATACCCGGTGGTGGGGGTACATGGCTTTATACACGCCTCATGGGGCTGGGCAGGGGGCTTGAGTTTCTGTTCACCGGCGATTTCCTGGAGGCGGAGGAGGCAGAGCACATCGGAGTGCTGAACAAGATTGTGCCCGCCGAGGACCTTGAGCGGGAGACCATGGAACTGGCGCAGAAGATAGCCAACAACCCCCCGCTGGCTGTCCAGATGTCCAAGATGATGGCCTATAAGGCGCTTGATAGCGACCTCGAGGCGGCGCTGGAGCAGGCAGCCGCCTGCCAGGCGCTGGCGCTGAGCTCCGAGGACCACCGCGAGGGTGTGAACGCCTTTATCGAAAGAAGGGAAGCCCAGTTCAAGGGTAGATAATTATAAAAGGAGGAGCTTTGATTGACGAGCTGAAGGTTTTCACCGGAAATGCCCACCCCGCCTTGGCTCAAGGGATCTGCGATTATCTGGGCATCCCTTTGGGCCAGTGTGAGGTCTTCGAATTCAGCAATGAGAATACCTTTGTGCGCATACTGGAGAATGTGCGTGAGCGAGATATCTTTGTCATCCAGCCGATCTCATCCCCGGTGAATAAGAGCCTGATGGAGCTGCTCATCATGCTCGACGCCCTGAGGCGGGCCTCGGCGGGGCGCATCACCGCAGTGGTCCCCTATTTTGGCTATGGGCGCACCGATAAGAAGGACCAGCCACGGGTGCCGATAACCGCACGGCTGATCGCCGATCTGATCACGGTAGCGGGGGCCAACCGCCTGTTGACCATGGACCTTCACGCCGGGCAGATTCAGGGCTTCTTCACCATCCCGGTGGATGAATTGACCGCGCTCTATATGTTAGGCAACTATTTCGAAACTAAGGCCCTGGGTAATCTGGTAGTGGTCGCCACCGACATCGGCATCTCCAAGCGGGCCCGCGACCTTGCGGAGCGGCTCAATACCCCTTTGGCCATAATTGAGAAGCGCAGGGTGGGCAATAACGATAAGGCGGAGACCCTAAATATCATTGGCGATGTCGCCGGGATGCGCGCCCTCCTGATCGATGATGAGATCGATACCGCAGGCTCACTAGTCACTGCGGCGGCCGCTTTGGAGCAGGCTGGAGTCACCGAGATTTATGCCTGTTGCACTCACCCTGTCTTCTCCGGCTCCGCTACTAAGAGGATCGCTCAAAGCCCGGTTAAGGAGGTGGTGGTCACCGATACTATCCCCATCCCGGAGAGCAAGAAGAACGAAAAGATCACTGTCCTCTCCATGGCATCGCTCCTTGGCGAAGCGATCCACCGCATCCACGCCGGGCTCTCGGTGGGGGCGATGTTCGAGTGAGTGGTTGCTATGGGTGAAAGACTGGTGGACGTATACCGCGCCTCCGGTGAGATGGAGGCTCATGTCATAAAGGGCCTGTTGGAGAGCAATGGCGTACCTTGTATCTTAAGGTCGGATGCCGCCAGCTCGGTCCATGCCTTCACTGTCGATGGCATGGGGGAGGTAACGGTCGCGGTTTTAGAATCGAGGGCCGAGGAGGCGAAGAAAATAATCGGTGGTGAATGAGCATGCTCAAGTGGCTTGGCAGCCTGGTGGATTCCAATGAGAAGGAGCTGAGCCGTCTCCAGCCCACGGTCGAGCGTATCAACTCCCTCGAGCCCCAGTTCGAATCCCTGTCCAGTGATGAGCTTCGCCGCAAGACCGATGAGTTCAGGTCTCGGCTAGGGAATGGTGAAGCGCTGGACGAGCTTCTTCCCGAGGCCTTCGCTGCGGTTCGGGAGGCGGCAAAGCGCACACTCTCCCAGCGCCACTTCGATGTCCAGCTTATGGGGGGCATCGTACTGCACCAGGGTAAGATCGCCGAGATGAAGACCGGCGAGGGCAAGACCCTGGTGGCCACCCTCCCGCTTTACCTCAACGCCTTTACCGGCAAAGGGACCCACGTGGTCACGGTGAACGACTACCTGTCAAAACGAGACTGTCACTGGATGGGCCCCATCTACCATCTCCTGGGGGTCTCTGTGGCCAGCATCCAGCATGAAGCCTCCTTCCTCTTCGACCCAGATCACGAGTCGGAGGATGCGGCGTGGAGACACCTGAGGCCCATTACCCGGCGCCAGGCCTATGAGGCCGATATCACCTACGGCACCAACAACGAGTTCGGCTTCGACTACCTCAGGGATAACATGGTCATCGACCTCTCCCAGTGCGCGCAGCGCCCCCTTCACTATGGTATCGTCGATGAGGTGGACTACATCCTCATCGACGAGGCGCGTACCCCCTTAATTATCAGCGGGCCAGCGGCGGAGGCAACGCAAATATACCAGATCTTCGCCAAATTGATCCCTCACCTGCACCAGGAAGCGGATTACAATGTAGATGAACGGGATCGGGCAGCGACCCTCACCGATGAGGGCATCTCCAAGATGGAGAGGTTACTCAAGAAGGAGGGGCTCTTGAAGGCACCCGATCTCTACGACCCCTCGAACCAACTGCTCACCCATTACCTGGAAAGCGCTATGAAGGCGCACGTCCTCTTCCGCAGGGACCGCGAGTATATGGTCAAGGATGGGCAGGTGATCATTGTTGATGAGTTCACCGGGCGTCTGATGCATGGTCGGCGTTACTCCGATGGACTGCACCAGGCCATCGAGGCGAAGGAAGGGGTTCAGGTGCAGCGGGAGAATATAACCCTTGCCACCATCACCTTCCAGAACTACTTCCGCCTCTATGAAAAGCTTGCCGGGATGACCGGCACTGCGGTCACCGAGGCCGAGGAGCTCCATAAGATATATAAGCTTGAGGTGGTGGTCATCCCCACAAATGAGCCAATGGTCCGCACCGACGGCCCCGACCAGATTTACCAGAATGAGGAAGCGAAGTTCCGCGCCGTGGCCCGGGAGATAGAAGGGCTCTATGGCAATGAGCGCCCGGTGCTGGTGGGCACCGTCTCCATCGAGAAGTCAGAGCACCTGAGTGAGATGCTGCAGAGGAAGGGAATCCCCCATCAGGTCTTAAACGCCAAGCACCACGAGAAAGAGGCGGGCATCGTGGCACAGGCAGGGCAACTGAGAGCTATAACGGTCGCCACCAATATGGCAGGGCGAGGTGTGGACATCATACTCGGGGGCAATCCCGATGGTAGGGATTCCGATGACTGGCAGGTTGAGCACGACAAAGTGGTTCATCTCGGCGGCCTTCATATCATCGGCACCGAGCGCCATGAGGCGAGGCGCATCGATAACCAGCTCCGCGGGCGTGCCGGGCGCCAGGGCGACCCCGGAAGCTCGCGCTTCTATGTATCGCTCGAGGATGATGTGGTGCGCCGCTTCGGTGGCGAGCGGATCAAGGGCTTGATGCAGCGGGTCCATATCGATGAGGAAATCCCCATTGAGCACTCCCTGGTGAGCAAGGCCATCGAGGGTGCTCAGACCAAGATCGAGGGCTACCATTTCGACATCAGAAAGCACCTGGTGGACTATGACGACGTGGTGAACAAGCATCGCGAGGTAATCTATAGCGAGCGAAGGAAGATCATGAGCGGCGCCGACATCAAGGCGAATATCCAGCCCATGATCACGGAGGAGATTCAGCGCCTTGTTGCCTCTTTCCTTGCCAGCGATCATGCTGAGGAATGGGACCTTGAAGGCTTGTTGAACGAGGTGAGCACAACTTTGCCCTTGCCACCGAGCTTGAATGCCAGCGCCCTCTCCCAGATGAGCCGGGGCGACATCGAGGAGCGGCTTCTGGAGCATGCCAATTCGCTTTATGAGGAGCGGGAGAAAGAGCTTAGCTCCGAGAACATGAGGATGCTCGAGCGTCTGGTAATGCTGCGCACCATCGATCGGCTATGGGTACAACACCTGACCGCCATGGAGAACATGCGCCAGGGCGTCGGGCTGCACGCAGTTGGGGGAAGGGACCCGCTGATCATGTACAAGCAGGAGGGACAGACCACGTTCCAGAGCCTGCTCGCCGGCATCGAGCACGACGTGGTGCACACCATCTATAAGGTAGGCATC
>SOIC01000217.1 GCA_004377275.1 Dehalococcoidia bacterium | reverse complement strand
GAACATACCAGGCAACTCCACAAAGCCCCATGATCAGGCCGACGAGCGATGCAAAGTAGGAGAGGAAACTAAGCAGAAAACTCGGCTCCAGCAGCCGGATGACCATGAGAAAGGGCAAGACCATGCCAATAACCAGAAGAATAAAACCGATGATGATAAGTCTTATCGAACTTGTCTGCTTCATTTTCATTCAGCGGTAGAGCCAGCATGCCACCAAGTGCCCCTTCTTGGGCTCAAACTCCGGGGGCTCCTCTACATCACACAGATCTCTTATGATAGCCTGACATCGTGGATGGAACCTGCATCCTGAAGGCGGGTGGAGAAGGCTGGGGGGTTCCCCAGAGGGCACCTCTCTGAAGGTGGCAGCGTTTTCCGGATCGGGATCGGGGATCGCCGCCAGCAACGCCCGGCTGTAAGGGTGCAGAGTGTTATGCAAGAGCTCATTCACCCCTGCTTTCTCCACCAGCTTCGCCCCGTACATGACGAAGATGCGCTCCGTGAAGTAGCGGACGGTGGAAAGGTCATGGGTGATGTAGATCACTCCCAGGTCATGGGCGCGCTGCAGTCCCCGCAAGAGCTCGAGGATCTCCACCCTCACCGAGGCATCCAGCATCGACACCGGCTCGTCGGCAACGATGAGCTTCGGCTCCAGGATCATGGCCCGCGCCATCACCACACGTTGCTGCTGACCACCGCTGAGCATGTGGGGGAACTTCGGCAGGAACTCCTCCACTGGAGTCAGCTTTACCTCCTGCAAAGCCTGCCGAACCCGCCTCTCCCGCTCATCCTTGCTCGCAACCCCGTTGATGAGCAGGGGCTCACTCAGAATGCGGTGCACATTCATGAACGAGGGAAGCGCCCCATAGGGGTCCTGCTGTACGTAGCCGACCTGGGAGCGGTACTCCCGCATACCACGAGACCCAAGCTTGTCAAACCTCTGCCCATTAAAGAGGACCTCGCCCCCCGTGGGTGGGTACAGGCCCAAAATGGTCCTGGCCAGGGTGCTCTTCCCGCAGCCGCTCTCACCCACGATAGCGATCGCCTCGCCTCGCCTCAGCTCAAAGTTCACCCCGTCCACTGCCCTCACAAAGCCGACGCGCAGAAACCCCCAGCGCCTCAGCTCAAACCACGTGCGCAAGTCTCTCACCGAAAGCAGTATCTCATTATTCATCTTTTCACCACATCAGTAAAGCCAGCACTTCACCCAGTGATCGGCCTCCACCTTCTTAAAGGGTGGCTCCTCCTGGCAGCGACCAAACCGAGAGGGACAACGCTCGGCAAAGCGGCAGCCTGGGGGGGGATTGATCAGGCTCGGTGGTTGCCCCGGGATGAATTCCAGCTTCTTGTCCTCCCGAAGTGTGGGCACGCTCGCCATGAGCCTCTGCGAGTATGGATGGAGCGGGTCGCGGTAAAACCGCCCCGCGTCGCACAGCTCCACCACCTGCCCGGCATACATCACCGCCGCCTCGTCCGCCAGCTCGCTGGAGGTGGCGATGTCATGGGTAATGAGGACAAACGTCGTCCTGAACTTCTGTTTGATCTCCTTGAGCAGATTCATGATGTTCGCCTGCGTCAGCACGTCCAGCGCCGAGGTCGGCTCGTCGAGGATCACCAGAGCCGGGTTCGTTATCAGCGCGGTGGCGATGGCGGCACGCTGTCGCATCCCGCCGGAGAGCTCAAAGGCGTAACGGTTCAGGAAGTCCACCGGGAAGCCGACAAGCTCACACGCCGACCTCGCCCGTTCCGCCGCCTCCCTCTTCCCCTCCACAAGGCCATGTGTCAGCAAAGGTTCGGCAACTTGATCCCCGACCTTGATCACCGGGTTGAGGGAATTCATCGCCGCCTGGGGGACGAGGGCGAACTTGGTCCATCGCACCTCCCGCCGGAAGCGCTCCTCGCCGAGCTGCATCAGGTCAACGCCATTAAGGTAGACTTGCCCGGTATAGGTATGCACGTTGCGGGGCAAGAGCCTCAGGATAGCCCTGGCGAGCGAGGTCTTACCACAGCCGGACTCCCCGACGATCACCATCGCCGGTTTCCGGCCGATCTCAAAGCTCACCCCATCCACCGCCTGAAGTGGGCCGCTCGTGCAGCGGAAGTAGAGGCGCAGGTTGTCGATCCTGATAAGCGTATCTCCCTTCATCATATCTCTCTCAACCTGGGATTCATGATGCGGTCAAGGGTGTAACCGAGCAAGGCAAAGCCAAGCCCCGTCACCATAAGGAGAAACGAGGGCATCAGCACCCAGTAGTAGTGCCCCAGGAAGAGGGCTCCATTGACCCAGGAATCCCGCAGCACCTTGCCCCAGGTGGGGAGGACGGGGTCGCCCAGGCCCAGGACCGCCAGCGTCGCCTCCAGGAAAACGAAAGAGGGAATGAGAATAACGAAGGTCGGGAGGAGAAACGGGATCATCTTCGGGATCATGTACCGGAAGATAATCCTGAAGTTTCCGGCGCCGTACGCCCTAGCCGCCTCGATGTAGGGCGACTCCTTCACCTGGAGGAACATGGCGCGGAAGACAAAGAGGCTGGCGCTGAAGACGTTGAAGGCGATAACCACCCCCAACATCACCCAGATGCTGCGCGAGTACAAGTAGCCGATCATGATGAGGATGGGGAGAAGAGGCAGGATGATATTTACCTGGGTGATCCAGCGGATCCCCGCATCCACCCACCTCCCGAACCAGACACCGATGGCGGCGATGACGAAGGTGCTCACCGTAGCTCCCACCGCCGCCAGGAGTCCGAAGGCGAGGGCGATAGGCGTGCCCCAGATAAGCGCCACCATAATGTCCCGGCGCAGGTGGTCGGTCCCCGCCAGCCCATGCACCTGCCCGTAGACCACCAGCCGCGCATCGAGGTCGGCACCCTCCTCAAACAGCAGCCCCTCAACCCGCAGCTCGTAGCGACCCCTGAGGGCTAACCGCTCCTCTACGGCCGGATCCTGGAAAAGTGCCACTTCAGGAGCCTGTTCCCCGAGCTTCCGCCTGAGGTCCGTATCGAGCGATATGCGGTACGGTGCCCCCGCCTCCTGCCGCCCCAGGCTGATCTCCCGCCCGTCGGGGGTTAGCCATATAAGGGAGACCGACGGCACTTTTTTATCATACTCGGCCTCAAAGAACAGGGTGATCTCCTGGGGGAAATCGTCGTACTCGTAGTCGAACGGGAGCAGTATCTCCACCGCGCTCAGCCCCTCTCCAAGGGGCCGCACGCTCTTGGTTCCTGCCTCCCGGCTGTCCACGATGATAGTCTCGGGGAGATTGATCCCCGGAAAGAGGTTGACCCACCTCGGTCCGGCAGTCCTGGGGTTCTCAATCCAGACCCCCTCTGCTCCTCTCCAGAGGCTTATGGCCTCGCTGGGAGACATGGTGATCAGGGCGTAGATAGCCACAAGCACCAGTGCCCCAATAATCATCAGCCCGGCCACGGCGGAGGGGTACCGGGTGAGCTGCCTGATGGCACTGCGCAAAGCGCTCATGCCCTCCTCCCCTCCGCCCCGACCTTTACCCGGGGGTCGACCAGGGCAAAGATAACATCCAGAAGCAGTAGCGTCACCACCAGGAGGTAGGCATAGACGACGGTTAACCCCACAATGACCGAGGTTTCGTAGAGGCCGATCGCCCTGAAGAAGAGCCTCCCCAGCCCCGGCCAGTTAAAGACCGTCTCCAGGATAATCGCTCCCATCCACATGGTAATCAGCATCAAGGCAAAGCTGGTAATAATCGGAGGAAGGGTCGGCCTGAGGATATGCCGCCGCTCTATCGCCCTCGATGACAGCCCCTTGGCCTTGGCCATCTCCACGTAGTCCTCGCTGGAGTGGATAAGGAAGAAGGTCCGCCAACTGTAGATAGTGGCGAAGACGGCGCCGATGAGGATGGCGGCAACGGGCAGGAGCAGGTGCTTGAGGAGGCTCAAGGCATATCCCAGCGTCGTTGGGGGAGGTGGAGCCTCGACCATCCCGCCGAAGGGCAAAAGCCGCAGCACCGCGGCGAACAAGAGGATGAGGAATATTCCATAGAACCAGGCCGGGGCAGCCGAGGTGGGAGCCAAAGCAATGATTGCCCTGTCCAGGGCGCTCCCATAGCGCCGGGAGAGAAAAAGGGCGGCGAAGAGCGCACTAAAGAAGAGGAGGAGCTGGGCGGTGGCGAAGAGCACCAGGGTATACGGAAGCCTCTCCAGGATGATGAGGCGCACCTCCTTCGATCCGGAGTCGCTCAGCAGGGTCTGGGAGCGTCCCAGGTCCAGCGACAACGCATCGGTGAGGTAGCCGACGCTGCGCACCGGGAACGGTATGTCCAGCCCGAGGCGCCGGATTTGAATCTGTCTCATCTCTTCGACGAGTGCCTCTTGCTTCGCCGGCGGTAAGCGCCGAAACTCCTCATCGGCACGAACCGATATCATGATCCCTTCATCAATCATGGCTATCTTTATCTGGTCAACATGCCCCCCCATGTTGGCTATAAGGATGGTGATGTACACCGCAACAACGACCGAGATGCCCAGCGCCAGTGCCCTCATCAGCGAGTACTTCCCGACTCTGGCGAGGGTGCTGCCACGCCCCTCCCGGCTCTGGTCTTCGGAGACATTGGCCATAATTTGACTCCCTCTCATATATACAGAGGCTGTTTAGTTGTCATTGTGAGGCACGAAGTGCCGAAGCAATCTCTAAAAGCAATAGTGAGATTGCTTCGCTTCGCTCTCAATGACAGTTTGAGTTGCTAAACACCCTCATCTTTGGTTATTTTTATGAAGCTGTCAGTTCAGCTATCATCTCTCGAACCAACTTTATTGCCTCTG
>SOIC01000171.1 GCA_004377275.1 Dehalococcoidia bacterium | reverse complement strand
GGGCTTACTCCGGCGTGTAACTGCTGGATCAAATCCTTTATCATCTGTTTCTTGGTTTCTTTTTCATTAGATCGCTCACTCATAATATCCAAATCCTCCTCTATTTAAAAATACTGATTAGAAATCTTGTGTTAGATCTATCTTCTGACCGCTACATACGTTACCGGCGTGCCGACCTTGATTTAAAGGCGAAGCTACCAGAAGTTGACGTTATAGTTATTTATGCTCTCGGTTTCCATGATTGTCTTTGCGATCTCATGCCTGATGGTTTCAGCCTCAACGGGTTCGACCTGTGATACCGATAGTCCTGATTCGTCTATTCTTCCTTTCCAGGTAACGATATATCCCGGAACAGTAGCGTAGATAAAGCTGCCAGACCCGCAACATGCGGTATCTACTACAGCCATTCCGATTACACATAAGATATCCCTGCCATTTAGGTTTAGCCTTAATTCTTTAAGCGGAGTATAAGTGCCGCTAATAGATACAATCTCCCGATCTAATTCCAGATGGACATAATCTCTGACCATTTGTCGCACTTCTCCTCGTCTATTCTGACGATTTTCCTCAACACCTTTGTCTTAATTTCAGACCTCCGCTAAATATTGGCCTATGTCAACTCTATAACTATGAGTTAATATTACGGAAAACAACCAAGCTGGCAGCTCGTTATCTTTATATTTAGTCTGTTCGCTGTGTCTCCGACCTGTCTAGGGGCAACTTTCAGCTTCCTGGCTATCTTGAATGCCACGGCGCAGGGAAGCCTACCATCAACCAGAGAGGCTTGAATTTCCATTTCCAGTTTTTCGTTCAAAAGGTTACCTCCTATCTGAGAGTTGCCGCTACTCGCAGCCCTTCAAACCCTTCCATCTCTCCTCTCCCAGGCACTGGCGAGCTGAAGCACACCAGTCGATGCACGAGGGAAGCTTTTCCTTATGGATCCACTCGCCGCACTCGTGGCACTTCACCTTAGTCTCGTTAGAGAAGATCTCCTCCTCTGCACTACAGTTCGGGCACTTGTAGAGTTCCACCCGCAGGTTTCTGAAATCTTGACCGGGACATACAGACCTCATATCTACACCTCCGTGCTTTATCTTTCATTCAGTCATTATAGGGAGTGCTATCTTTGAGCCAGCCTACTGCCCAGTTCAAAGGCGTCCTTGAGTGTGGTGGGGTGCTCCCTGATCTCCCCTTTCTTATCCACGCCCCGGACGAGAAGCTCCGCGGTATAATCGACGCCGATAGCTTGGAAGAAGTATTTCACCGTTAGTATAGACCCTTCAAACAATTTCCGTCCCTTGGTGGCCCCTACGGCGATAAAGGCGCCTTTTCTCCCCTCATAGGGCAGGTTTTGCTTGAGGACATATTTTCGGGCCCAAAGCGCCTGAGAGCGGTCGATGAGCGCCTTGACTTGACTGGTTAGCCCGTAGAAGAATATCGGCGAGGCTACTATGACCCCATCGGCCTCGAGGAGCTTGGGGTATATGCCATCCATGTCATCTCTTATGACGCAATTGCCATCCCTCAGGCAACCGTAGTATTCGCGGCAGGGGGATATATTGAGATTATCCACGATGATCTTCTCCACCTCTGCCCCCTGACTTTGGGCCCCCTTTAGGGCTTCATCCAGCAGTAGATCGGTATTGCCCTTTATCCTCGGGCTCCCCATAATCCCCAGGACTCTCACTTATACCGTCCCTTCACCGCTTTTCCGAGCTCCCCCATGCACCATCAACGCTTTTTAGCATCATAATAATGTTATCAAGCTCCCTGGTGGGGAAATCTAGAGTCTCTGGATATACTTGTGAGCCTGGAGCGAGGCCTTGGCCCCCTCCCCGGCGGCGACCACGATCTGTTTTTCCAGAACATTGGTCACATCCCCAGCAGCAAAGAGCCCAGGGATCCCTGTTTCATTGGCGTAATTTACCTCAATCTCACCAAGCTCATTGAGCCTGGCGATACCGCTGGCCAACTCCGAGTTGGGGATAAGCCCGATCTCGATAAAAACGCCCCCAACCTGGAGCCTATTCTCCTCGCCACTTTTCAAATCCCTGATGGCGATAGCTTCCACACGGCTTTCCCCCTCGATCGCCACCACCTCATGCTCCAGAAACGCGGTCAGATTGGAGGCATCCCTAACTTTGTCAATGAGTATCCGGTCGCCGGTGAACGGTGTCAGTGACACCAGATAGACATACTGTGCGATCTTGACCATATCATCCGCAGCTTCCAGGGCGGAATTGCCTCCGCCGATAACAGCCACCTTTTGCCCGGTAAATAGAGGGCCATCGCAAATAGCGCAATAGGTTACACCTCTGCCCCTTAGCTGCTCCTCACCGGGAACGTTGAGCGGGCGGGGACGCTTCCCGGTAGCAACGATAACCGCCTTTGCCTGATGGCTTTCACCATTGTCTATCGTGACCTCAAATCCCGCATCCAGTTGTGATAACCCAGCTACTCCCTGACCGATCTTCTTCTCCAGCGGAAAGAGCTTCACCTGCTCCTCAAACTTCTGCATCAGCTCAAAGCCTTCAATATACTGATAGCCCATGTAGTTCTCAACGCCGGTTGTAGTGAGGACTTGCCCTCCAATGTCCTTACTGAGGAGCAGGGCATCTATACGCTTCCGTGCGGTATAGACCGCTGCCGTCATCCCTGCCGGACCGCCGCCAATAATGATCAGTTCACGCATAAGCTCCTCCGGCAAGTTAGAGGCCTAATTTCTCCTTGAGCTGCGCTTCGTTGAACCCCACGATGACCTCGCCATCAATGCAAATGGTGGGAACTGCCAGTTGTTTACATTTATTGATCATCTCCTCGCGGGCGGCGCTATCCTCAGCCACATTGAAGTCTTTATACTCAATACCGTTATCCTCGAAGAATTGCTTGACCTTGCGACACCACGGACACGTGGGGGTGGAATAGACCTTCACCTCTCTGGCACTCATCTTCAACCTCCTGATTTTAGATAAAATTTTAGATTCTGGGCTGGCTCTTGTATGTGACTTTTGTCTCCTTAGGCACACAATGGCTAGCACCCGCATCCTAGCGAGCGGTTACCCGTTTGTCAATCCTTTCCCATCCAGATTGACTGATAGTCCCCCGTGTGCTAGATTCTTTCCGTATCAATGTGAATAGCCTTTTGAAGGGACGGAAGAGGAGGGTTAGGTGAAGCGAGAGAATTATGATGTGGTAGTTATCGGTTCGGGGATGGGAGGATTATCTGCGGCGGCATTGCTTACTGCTAATGGCTATAAGACTTTAGTGGTGGAACGTTTGCCTCGAGTAGGCGGCCGGTATTCCACGATAGAACATAAGGGTTTCAAGATTACTACCGGCGCGATAGAGGTGGAGATGGGTGGGGCAGTGGAGAGAGCCTTTAATGCTATTGGGGCCAAGCTCGACGTCCGCCCCGTCCCCCCAATTCGCTATCGGATTGATGGCAAAGACCATGAGTTACCCCCAAAAGGTGGGCTAAGGGCGCTTGTTTCCCTGTCTTGCCAGGATGAAGGCGAAGCGGAGCGTGTCATGGGGGCTTTGAAACGGGGTTTAACCTGGCAAGAGCCCTCGGACAGCATTTCCTTGCGGGAATGGCTCCTTCAATATACGCAGAACGAGAGGGTGCTGAAGACTTTCTGGGCGCTTGTCAGCCCGACTCACTTTATCAATGACGATGAATTGCCGGCGGGAAAGTTCTTTGAGTACCTTAAAGCGCCAAAAGGCCAGGGTATCGGTATTGCGCCCCAAGGCAATTTAGCCCTGATGGAATCGCTGGCGAAAGCGATTGAGGCCAAAGGGGGGCAGGTGTGGACTCGCTGCCGGGCCCAGCAAATCGTGGTGGATGGTGGGATAGCAAGGGGTGCAATAGTCCAGCGCGGTGATGATGTTATTGAGGTGGTGGCTAAAGCAGTGGTTAGCAATACCGGTCCCCAGAAAACTGTAGCGCTGGCGGGGAGCGAGAATTTTGACCAGGGGTACCTAAAACAGCTCAGGGAAACCCTGAGACCAGCTCCGTTTATGGCCATGCATATTGCCAGCGATAGGCCCCTGGTGGATTGCTCATCCCTTATATTTGTATTAGGCCGGAGGCTGAGTGTGATGAACTGCCCGACACTTCTATGCCCGGAGCACGCCCCCAAGGGGAAGCACCTGCTCATGGCGGGGGGTACACCGCAATCTTCATTACCCCCCTATGATCTTAAAAAAGATAAGGAATTGATGATTCAGGATTTGAGAGATAATATCCCCGGATTTGATGAGCATGCTGAGATCCTGTTTGCCAGTTATTTCCGTGGGGAATGGCCGGGATATCATAGTTGGCCGGGCTATGACCTGCCGCAGAAGACCTCCATAGAAAACCTATACAATGTCGGTGATGGGGTAAAACCCCCGGGTTGGATAGGACTGGGTGCCTGTGCTAGAAGTGCCGAAATAGCGGTGGAGGATATTAAACTTCGCGTTAAGCCGGGTAAGTTACTCTCATGAGGACATCGTTTCAGCTCAATCCTGGGATGTGGCGCGCCAAGTACAGCGTGCAGGCGAAAGGCATACATGATGTCGTGACCACCTTTGTCAACTGTCCATAGGTTAGTAGCAGTAGATAGAGAAGGGTCAGTCCGCCACCGTCTATCCGCAAGCAGTTAAGGCCAAGGGGCTATGTAAGCATCTTCCTTCAGGGAGCAAAGTGAGTGCCAGTCAACACGGGATGGGAGCGCTTTATTTTTAGTCCCTCTCAACTAATTCAAGAGTCGCTACGCTATAACTGAGTGGACAATGAGGACAAATGTGCGCTGGAATAGGAT
>SOIC01000165.1 GCA_004377275.1 Dehalococcoidia bacterium | reverse complement strand
GAGAAATCCTTTTACCCGCTGGCTTTGACAGGGCCTCCATCATCTTCTCGATGTGGATAGACTGGATATCGGTGAGGTCTGCCAAAACCTCGCCCAGAACCCGGCGCAGCAGGTGCCTCTGGAGCGCCGGGGGCAGCGATAGCAATGCCTCACTGTCGAGAAGTAGGCCGTTGGGCTGCTCCCTCACCACCCTTTCCCATACCAGGGAGACCCCCTCCTCAAGGTAGGAGAGTTCATCGGCAGCGGCGCGTGCGGTGCGCATAAGGGCAGCGCCGATATTCTTGTTGTAGCTTTGAAGGAGCGGTATAAGTTCATAGCGAAATCGATTTCGGGTGTAATCGAGCGAGTAGTTTGAGAAATCGCTCCGCGGGCTAAGGTTGTAGGCGCGGCAGTATTCCTCGGTCTCCCTCCTGGCGACCTCAAGGAGCGGTCTCACTACCACCAAAACGCCGCCTCCCGGTGGGTGCCATGAGGTAATTGTCCCCATCCCCCTCAGCCCAGCCAGACCAGTGCCGCGCACCAGATGCATCAGGATGGTCTCCACCTGGTCGTCCTGAGTATGACCCAAAGCGATACCCACTGCCCCGACGGAATCTGCCACCTGGGAGAAGAAATCGTATCTCACCTCCCGAGCCGCCTCCTCCAGGGAGATGCGATGCTCCTTACGATAGGCCTCCACATCCCGCTTCTCCACGGTCACCGGGATGCCCAGAGTGCCAGAAAATTCGGCAACATAGCGAGCATCGGCATCGGAGTCAACGCCGCGCAGCATGTGATTAAGGTGCGCCACATGAAGGCTCATCCCCAGGGACTCGCTAAGTTGATCTAGAATATGCAGCAGGCAGACCGAGTCAGGGCCGCCGGAGACCCCGACCAGCATTATTCGCCCTTTTTCACCCGCTTTGCCCGGGATCAGGCCCTCTTTTTTTATGAAGCGAAAAACGCGTTGCTTCAAATCCTCCATCGCTCAACCACCGCTCTCCAAATGGCAGGTATCATTGAACAGCACCAGGGAAACGCCACGCTCCCCAAAGTCGAGGATGCTTATCGAGGCAACACTTAGCCGTAACCTTCTAAAATTGGACAGCCTCATTCCCAATGCCCTTGAGATAATGCTCAAGATGGCTAAGCTATGACTTACCAGGATAATCACCCCATCGGGGTGCTCCCTGACTATTCTCTCCGCCGCGGGCCAGGTCCTCTCCTGAAGCTCGGTCATGGACTCTCCACCGGGCATCCTTAAAGAAGGGTTGTCCTTCATCCACTCCTGCAAGAAATCACCATAGCGCTCCATCACCTCCTCAAAGGTTAGCCCCTCCAGTTCCCCGGCGTCGACCTCCTTGAGGGCATCATCGGTCACCACCTCCAGCCGGTGACCGCGCGCTATCGCAGCAGCCGTCTCCCTGGCGCGCCTCAGCGGGCTGGAGTAGATGGCGGATACCTTCTCATACTTCAATGCCAGAGCCAACCGCGCTACCTGTTTGCGCCCGTTCTTGTTTAGCGCAATCCCGGTATGCCCCACAACGCGGTTCTCCTGGTTCCACCTCGTTTCACCATGTCTCACCAGAATCAGCCTCATCCTGCCCCCTCCTCGTATTGGCGAGCCCGCGCCACCCTCCTGAAATAGGGGGGATGGTCATAGAAAAGCAGCTCCACCCAGCGACCGGGCTGTGCCTCAGACAGGTTCTGATTGGTGAGCTTGGTCATCACCGTGGTAAATCCCCGGGGGTTATCGGTCAGGGTCAAGGCATACCCATCGGCAGCACCCTCAAGGTAGCGACTGTAGGCATTGCTCAGCGGCTCCAGAAGCAGGGCGAAGCCACCCAATACCAGAGCAAACAGGGGAAAGGCGGCGACATCGCTTATCCCGTTAAAGCCAAAATAGGGCACGCTAACCTTCAGCACCAGGTGCACCAGGTAAAATCCGGTCAGCATGACCACCGCCTGAAGCGCCATGAGCCTAGCGATGTCGCGATGGACATGATGCCCCAGCTCATGAGCCACGATGACCTCGATCTCCTCCATCGAGTACCGCTCCAGGAGGGTATCGCCAAGAATGATGCGCCTGGTGTTTCCCAGCCCCATAAGGGCGGCATTACCCGTAGTTGCTTTACTGCTCAGATTTATAGTGAACACCCCCACCACCCGCGTCCCGGCCTTTTCCGCAAGGCGCACCAGCCTCTCCCCCAAGCTAGCGTCGTCGAGTGCCGCCATCCTGTAGAAAAGGGGTACAATGATAATCGGGACCAGGTTGGTCATCACCGCGGTGAGCAGGATAAGAAAAGCAGCAGCGAGGAGCCACCATAGCTCAGGGAAGCTCGCCAGAAGCCAGTAAACAAACACTATGACCCCGATGCCCAGAAGCAAGCCCAAAACCCCTGCCTTCACCCCATCAAGGAGCCAGCCCCTCAGGCTTTGGCGCAACAGGCCGAAGCGACGGGGTAGCACAAAACCTCCGTAAAAGCTGAGGGGTGCGGATACAATCCCGAAACATAGCATCAGGGTGGCGAAGTAAAGGGCCACCCTTAAAGGCTGGGGCAAGCCCAGCAGGTCCCGCAGGCCAGTTGAGAGCGGAGTGAGCAATAGCACCAGGACGAATAAAGCGGCGAGGCCTAGTCCGAAAAAAGAGAGGCGACGCATCATCCTGGCATAATCTCTAGCCTTCTCCTGCCTTTCCGAATCGAGCTCCGCCATGCTACCCGCCTGCCAGGATCAACTCGGTACGGTGGATCGACCTCGGGGGATCAGGGAAACCCAGGGCCAAAGTTACCTGCTCCGCTCTCCCTGTAGCGGAGCTGTCAGTGCGTAGGCGCATCCCCAGGGTACACCTGGACTCCTGCCACTCAATAAGCCAGAGCCGATCCACCAGGGAGCGAAGGTCATAGTGGCGCATCTCACGGTCCCTCCGATGCTGCCAGGGTAACTGCTTTTTTGCCATGAAGGAACTAAGCGCCTCCTCCACCTCCTGCTCTCTCTTATCGGTCGCCAATTCGACCCTGTATTCCGCCTGCCTGACCTGCGATTGCAGCGAGGGAAGCGGCAGCGCCACCTGCGCCACCCCTGCAATGCCAATACCATGGGGCAACTGCTCGCCAACCGTCTTAATAAATAAATAGGGTGAGGCCTTCTTCTGGAGCAGAATGTCCATCAGCTCGCCATCGCTGGTCACCCCAATGGGGAGGGGCGCCGCAATGGAGATTCTAGGGTGCGGGCTGAATCCCTGGGAGTAGGCCAGCGGGATATCGGCACGCCTCAGTGCCCGCTCCCACAACCGCATTAAATCGAGATGAGAGAGATACTTAACCTCATCGCCCCGAGAAAAGGTGATGCGCAGCCGCTGCATGCTACTCCCTGGTCACCAGGATCTTCTCGATCCTTAACCCCCCCATCTGAGTGATCGCCAGCTTCAAACCACCATACCTCACCTGCTCCCCTTCCTTAGGGATACGACCAAGAAGGCTGAGCAGGAAGCCAGCTACGGTGTCATAATCGCCGGTGGGCAGCTCAAGTCCCAGCTCCTCGTTGGCCTCCTCCACCCGCATGCCGCCATCGATCTGAATTGTCCGGTCATCGATAACCTCGAAGTCCTTGTCCACCTTCACCAGCTCATCCCCCATCTCGCCCACGATCTCGCCCACCAGCTGCTCCATGGTCACGATCCCACTGTTGACACCGAATTCGTCAACCACCACCACCATGGGATAACCCTGGGACTGCATCTCGGCGAAAAGCTGGGCGATGCGTTTGGTCTCCGGAACA
Source organism: Dehalococcoidia bacterium (assembly GCA_004377275.1). Classification (GTDB taxonomy): domain Bacteria; phylum Chloroflexota; class Dehalococcoidia; order E44-bin15; family E44-bin15; genus E29-bin15. The sequence continues at coordinate 1,052 of SOIC01000165.1, read as the reverse complement.
AAATTAACCGGACGCACCAGCTCATCGATCACGCTCTTTTTATCCAACGAGCCCTTAGCCTGTGCCATGAGCACATCCTTTATGGAGAGGATGCCAACCACGTCATCGATCATACCCCGATAAACGGGGAAGCGGGTATGGGGAAATTCAGCGTAGATGGCGAGGAAGTCAGCTAACTTGGTCCCCTCCCCCACCCAGGCCACCTCAGGTCGAGGCGTCATTACTTCGCGGACGTTGCGATCGCCAAAATCGAAAACATTGTGCAGCATCTCCGCCTCAGCTTCTTCCACTGTGCCCTCATCACGCCCCACAGAGATCATGCTGCGGATCTCCTCCTCGCTCACCAGCGCCGGTGGCACCCTAGCCCTACCCCCGGCGAGCACCGAGCCGAGCCAGCTTAACCCGGCCGCCACTGGATAGACGATCTTGGTGATGACCCCCAGGGGGTAGACATAGAGCAGTGCCAGCCTCTCTGGGTGTCTGATGGCCAGGGTCTTTGGGGTCACCTCAGCAAAGATCAAAAGCAATATAGTCACTACGATGGTGGCGATTAGTATCCCGATATCGCCCTCCCAGATGGTTACCGCTACCGCAGTGCCTAAGGCAGCGGCAGCGACATTAACGAAGTTGTTGCAAAGCAGTACCGTCGCCAGCAGCCTCTCCGGCCGCTCCGTCATCCTAGCCACCCGCTCTGCACCAGCTACCCCGGTCTCCACCAAGTGCCTCACCCGCGTCCGGGGCAACGAGACAAAGGCAGTCTCCGCACTGGAAAAGAAAGCCGAGAAAGCGAGGCAAATAAAAAGAAGCACTAGGTATAGAATACTAGTACTACTTAACACTGCAGGACCCCTCCCCCATTATTTCGCTATTTCGCTCTATAGCCAACTCTGGCAACTACTCAGTTCCATCATATCATCGCCTTCTTTAGCTGTCAAAGTTTTGTTGTGCGGTGTCCAGGACATTAGCTACAAATCACTGCTAGCCCATTGTCGCTGTCATTGCCACCCCTCCGCTTTGCGAGAGTCCGACTTATCGGACGATTTAGGCCGAAG
>SOIC01000088.1 GCA_004377275.1 Dehalococcoidia bacterium | reverse complement strand
ATTGCCAAAGATAACGATGAGGCGCTAAGGAGACTCGGTGGAATCGCCGATTACTTCCTGCTTCATAACCGGGATATTTACGCGCGTTACGACGATAGCGTCTCTATAGTGGAAGGAGTGCCTCAGGTTATCAGGCGCGCCCGGGGCTTTGCCCCATATCCCATCTTACTTCCTTTCCGGTCGAAGCAAATCCTCGCCTGCGGGGCGGAGCTAAAGAATACCTTTTGTCTCACCAAAGAGGAGCATGCCTTCCTCAGCCAGCACATCGGCGATATGGAGAACGAGGAGACCCTGGAACATTTTGGAAATACTATCGAGCTTTATAAGAAACTATTTCGCATCGCCCCAGCAGCTATCGCCTATGATATGCATCCGGAATACCTGTCCACAAAATACGCAATTCAGGCGGGTGCGGCGCAGGGTTTAAGCCTCATCCCGGTGCAACACCATCACGCCCACATTGTAAGCTGCCTAGTGGATAATGGGATCAAAGGGCCCGTTATCGGGGTAGCCTTCGATGGTGCGGGATACGGCACCGATGGCACTCTCTGGGGAGGGGAGTTCCTGATCGCTGACTTCCACCGCTTCCAAAGGGCGGGACATTTGGAATACGTACCCCTGCTCGGAGGTGAGGCAGCCGTTAAAAAACCTTATCGAATGGCTTTAAGCTATATACACACCTTGTTGGCAGAAGACTTTTCCCTGGAAGGTCTGCCCATGAGCAAGCTCGATATCACCGCCCTTGAATTATTAAAACAGCAGCTAAGGCGAAGAATAAACTCTCCTTTGACCTCAAGTGCGGGGCGGCTTTTCGATGCTGTTTCCGCCTTAGCCGGGGTTAGGGATGAGATTGATTATGAAGCTCAGGCAGCCATCGATCTGGAGATGCTGGCTCTAGAGGAAGGGAATGAGTTCGAAGGGAAATCCTATCCCTTTTCTATTGGCGAGCATCAAGGAGTGCGGGTTATAAAGTTGGGGGAACTATTTTCCGCAGTAGTTCAGGATGTTAAAGCTCAAGTCACCATCCCCATTATATCGCTCAAGTTTCATAATACCGTGGCTCAAATGATCCTCGAAATGGGTAAATTGATTGCAAAGGAGACTGGCATAACTAAGATTGCATTAAGCGGCGGTGTTTTCCAAAATCGGCTGCTCCTAAGGTTAGCTACCGCTGCTTTACAAGGGGAAGGCTTCAGCGTGTTTACCCATCACCTGGTGCCATGCAATGATGGGGGGATTTCCTTAGGTCAGGCAGTCATCGCCAATTCCAAACTGACATGATCAGACAAGTAGAGATATGTATATACACCCAGACAATTGGGAAATTATACGGAGCGAAATATGTGCCTTGCTATCCCAGCGCTGATTAAGTCTATAGAAGATAAAGAGGCTGAGGCTGAGATCGGGGGCATTAGCCGCCGCATCAGCCTGTGGCTAACCCCGGAAGCCGAGGTGGGGGATTATGTGCTGGTCCATACCGGCTATGCGATAAATGTCTTGGATCAAGAAGAGGCCGCGGAAACTTTAAGGCTCCTCGAAGAAATAGCGGAGCTGGGTGGGGAGGAAGGTTGAGATTTATTACCGAATTTCGGCGCTCTGACCTGGCCGAGGGGCTCATCTCCCAAATTCGTCACCGGTCCCAGACCCCGGCACGCTTTATGGAGTTCTGCGGGGGCCATACGGTAACTATCTTTAGATATGGCATCCGCCAGGTTTTACCCGCCACCATTGAAATGGTGTCCGGCCCTGGCTGCCCCATTTGTGTTACCGCAAACGCTGACCTGGACAAGGCAATTGCCTTAGCTCAAATTCCAGAGGTAATTATCGCCACCTTCGGCGATATGCTTAAAGTCCCCGGGAGCCACACCAGCCTGCAGGAGCTCAAGGCTGACGGTGCTGATGTGCGTATGGTATATTCAACCTCGGACGCCCTTAAAATGGCGGAGGAGAATCCTACCAAGTCAGTGGTCTTCCTCGGCATCGGGTTTGAGACCACCGCCCCCACCGTAGCCGCCTCTATCCTTCAGGCAGCAGATAAGCGGATAAGCAACTATTATGTTCTTTCGCTGCATAAGCTTTGCCCTCCGGTGATACGCGCCATTCTTGACGCCGGTGAGGTCAGACTTCACGGGCTGATATGCCCCGGACACGTAAGCACCATTATCGGCTCCCACCCTTGGGAGTTCATCGCCCGAGATTACGGCATCCCTTGCGTTGTCTCCGGTTTTGAACCACTGGATATCCTGCAGTGCGTCGCTATGCTGGTGGCTCAGGTTGAAAAGGGACGCTCTGAGGTAGAGATCGCCTACCGAAGGGGGGTGCGCCCTGAGGGCAACCAGGAGGCGCTACGACTCATGGAGCGGGTATTTGAGCCTGGCCCCGCCGCTTGGCGAGGGATCGGAGAGGTTCCCGATAGCGGCCTAAAGATTAGAACAGAATATCAGCACTTCGATGCCGAGCTCGCTTTCGACATCAACCCCGGCCCACCTTCCCAGCCTGAGGGCTGCATCTGCGGCGACATCCTAAGAGGGGTAAAGACACCTGCTGATTGTCCACTATTCGGCAAAGCCTGCACTCCACAATATCCGGTAGGACCATGCATGGTCTCTTCCGAGGGCAGCTGCGCCGCATATTACAATTATGGGGAGGGGTTGTGATGGGGGAGTATGAAAAAGAGGGGCTGTGACGGGGGAGTGCGAAAAAGAGGGGCTGTGACGGGGAGTGCGAAAAGGAGCTGTGATGAGGGGGGGTGAAAAAATCCTACTCACCCACGGCAGTGGGGGGAAGCTAGCCCACGAGCTAGTGGAGAAAAGCTTCGTTAAAGCTTTCGATAATCCTCTTCTAGCTAAGTTGGACGACTCCGCCGTTATTGACTTCAGCGGCAGGCTGGCCTTCACCACCGATAGCTATGTGGTGAGCCCGATCTTCTTCCCCGGCGGAGATATTGGGAAGCTTGCCGTCTGCGGCACAGTCAATGACTTAGCCATGTGCGGCGCCAAACCGCTTTACTTAAGCCTTTCTTTCATCATCGAGGAGGGCCTACCGCAAAGCGAGCTAAAGAAAATCGTAGAGTCTGTGCAGCGGGCAGCGCAGGAAGCAGGGGTGAAAATTGTTACCGGAGATACCAAGGTGGTGCATCGGGGCAGCGCCGATGAGCTCTTTATCAATACTGCTGGCATAGGCATAATACCGGAGGGTGTTGATATCTCCGGAAGCAACGCAACGCCCGGGGATAGGGTGCTGTTGAGCGGACCCATCGGCGATCATGGCATAGCGGTGCTCAGCCGTCGGGAAGGGTTGAGCTTCTCCACCCAGCTTAAGAGCGATTGTGCGCCACTTAACGGCTTAGTGGATGAGATGCTAAACGCCAGTTCCAATATCCATTGCTTGCGAGACCCTACCAGAGGAGGATTGGCTACCACCTTAAATGAAATGGCAAAGCAATCCAAGGTGAGTATCAGGATTGAAGAGGAAAAGGTCCCGGTGCGTGACGAGGTGCTCGCTGCTTGCGAGATGTTAGGGTTTGACCCCCTTTATATAGCTAACGAAGGCAGGCTGGTGGCGATAGTACCGGCGGAAGATACCGATAAGGTTCTTAAAGCAATGCGCCGAAATCATTACGGAAAAGAGGCGTCCCTCATCGGTGAGGTAAGTGCAAATAATCCCGGACGGGTGGTAATGAGGACCACGATTGGGGCTTCCCGGATCGTCGACATGATGGTGGGTGATCCTCTTCCCAGGATCTGTTAATATGCACGAACTTGCCATTACACAAGCCATGATCGAGCTTGTCAAGGAACACGCGGAGAAGGCCGGCGCCAAGAAGGTGGGAAGGATAAACCTGGTCGTTGGAGAGCTGAGCGGGTTCGTCGGTGAGTGCGTGCAGTTCTACTTCGACCAGATGAGTGAGGGAACCATCATGAAAGACGCCGAGTTAACCTTCAAGAGGGTTCCTACAATGGGTCGATGCCGGGACTGCAGTAAGGAATTCGAAATCAAGGAGATGAACTGGACTTGCCCATCCTGCAAAGGCAACAGCATACAGCTTGTAGGCGGCAACGAACTGTTCGTAGAAAGCATTGAGGTGGAAGACTATGGAAATAAAGGTGCTTAAAGACATTCTAGGCGCTAATGAGCAGATCGCGGAGCGAAACCGCCAGTTGCTGGATAGCAACGGCGTATTTGCGGTGAACTTGATGTCTTCGCCGGGCGCCGGCAAGACCAGCCTTATCCTGGAAACAACAAAGCGGCTGAAAGGGAAGACCAAGATCGGTGTTATCGAGGGTGATGTGAGCTCAAGCATAGACGCTGAGCTAATAGGAAAAGAGGGCGTGCCGGTGATCCAGATAAATACCGGCGGGGAATGCCACCTTGAAGCCAACATGACTTACCGTGCCCTCAACAACCTGCCGCTGCAGGATATTACGTTACTCTTTATCGAAAACGTGGGCAATTTAATCTGCACTGCCGAGTTTGCGCTCGGTGCGCATCGCAAGGTTTTAGTTTCAAGCACCCCCGAAGGGGATGATAAGCCATTTAAGTATCCTCTAATGTTCCACAAAGTAGATGTCGTACTCATAAATAAGATCGACCTGCTACCACATCTAAAGTTTGATATTCAGGCCTATTCCCAGGCAATCAAGGGGATAAATGCAAAGGCGGAAATTTTCCAAATCTCCTGTGCTACCGGACAAGGAATGCAACAATGGCTATCCTGGCTCCAAAACCAGATGCGCTTTTTCGAAAATCTCCAAAAGTGATGAATTAATCGCGGCTGCGAGTATCCCTTGCCTGGATTTCTATATCCGCCCTCAAATGCTGCCTCCCATCCCTTACCGCGAATCC
>SOIC01000148.1 GCA_004377275.1 Dehalococcoidia bacterium | reverse complement strand
GCGGGACATAAAGTAGCCCTTTTCGAAAAAGAGGTGGAGCTTGGCGGGCAAGCGGGCACCTTCCAGGTGGCTGGGGAACGCCTGGAAAGGTTCTATCACCATATCTTCACCAGTGATGTTGACATAATCCAATTAATCGGTGAGCTCGGGCTTGGCGAGAGGCTGTTGTGGCTGGACTCCAAGGTGGGATTCTTTCACGGGGGGAGGATATACGATTTTGTTACCCCGATGGAGCTCCTTAAATTCAGACCGCTGGGTTTAGCTGACCGGTTGCGCCTGGGGCTGGTTTCCCTCTATCTGAGGCGCTATAAGAATTGGCCTGCGATGGAAGGGGTAACCGCCCGTGAATGGCTCACCAGGTATGGGGGGAGGCGCAACTACGAGGTTGTCTGGGGACCTTTGCTAAAGAATAAGTTTGGGGCGAGCGCTGATGAGATTGGCATGGTTTGGCTCTGGGGGAAGATACATCTGCGTCTTACCTCGCGCCAGGGAGAGAAGGAGCGCCTCGGTTACTTGAAGGGAAGTTTTGGGCTGCTCATCGATACCATTAAGGAGCGAATCATCGAAGCCGGGGGGGAGATTTATACATCTTCGCCGGTTAGCAAAATCATTGTAGAGGGCGAAAAAGCAGTTGGGCTTCAGGTTGGGGCGAAGGGGTTGGAGGGAGCGAAAGAGCAGGGGCATCCCTGCGATGTCATTATCGCTACCGTGCCCTCACCAGTTTTCCTAAGCATGGTGCCCCAGTTACCCGCGGACTACGCTGGAAAGCTAGCGGGGGTGCATTATCAGGCGGCGATGGTTCTCGTTTTGACACTCAATAAGACATTTTCCCGTATCTACTGGCTGAATATCAGCGATCCCGCAGTCCCCTTTGTCGCCCTCATCGAGCACACCAACTTGGTAGACCCCTCCGTCTATGGTGGAAAACGGATCGTCTATCTATCCAACTACCTATCAAAGGATAGCCCCCTCTATTCGCTGAGCCCCGATGAACTTCTGGCAGAATACCTGCCCCACCTTCGAAAAATTAACCCCGAATTCGATCCCGGCTGGGTGGAAGGGCACTACCTCTTCCGTGAAGAGGCGGGGCAACCGATCATCACTACCAACTACTCATCCCGCATCCCGGAGCACGCTACCCCCATCTCACGCCTCTACCTGGCGAACACTGCCCAGATATACCCCGAGGATAGGGGGATGAACTACAGCGTGAAGTTGGGCCGCAAGGTAGCCGGGCTGGTGAGCGCCGATTGTTGAATTCCCCCGCGCCTTGTGATATCATAGGTTGTGAGAACAATCACAACCGCTCCTTCAGTTATACATTTATACATAATGAACCGCAGACTATCTCAACCTGCCGAGAGCCTCGAAGTATATCCAGCGACCACGATAAGAGCGTTCAACCATCTCCCAGTTGTAAATCCGGCGTGCTTTGTGCCCATAAAAAACCAGAAAGGGGTTGAAATTTAAAGCTATGGGGGGAAATGTTGTATAAGATTATGAGCAGAGAAACCCTGGTGCCCAACAACCACCTTTTCAAGGTCGAGGCACCGGCGGTCGCCCGAAAGGCACGGGCAGGACAGTTCGTCGTCATCATGATAGATGAGAAGGGGGAGCGCATCCCCCTTACCATTGCCGACTGGGATCGAGAGGAGGGGAGCATCACCATCGTCTTCATGGAGGTGGGGGTTACTACGCGCAAGCTGGCCCAGCTAAAGGCTGGCGACTCCATCGCCAACTTTATCGGTCCCCTGGGAGAACCTTCCCACATCGAGAAGTTCGGCACGGTGGTCTGCGTCGGCGGGGGGGTTGGCGTTGCCCCGATCTTCCCCATCGCCCGCGCCCTCAAGGAGGCGGGGAATAAGATAATATCCATCATTGGCGCCCGCAGCAAGGACCTCCTTTTCTGGGAGGACCGGGTGCGGGAGGTAAGCGACAGCCTAACGGTGACCACCGATGATGGCTCCTATGGCCGCAAAGCCTTGGTTACCGAGCCGCTAAAGGAGCTTTTGGAAGGGGCCGAAAAAATCGACCGGGTGGTTGCCATCGGCCCCGCGATTATGATGAAGTTCTGTGCCAAGACCACCGAGCCCTTCGCTGTTCCCACCATTGTCAGCCTCAACCCGATCATGGTAGACGGCACCGGGATGTGCGGCTGCTGCAGGGTGGAGGTCGGAGGCGAAACGAAGTTCACCTGTGTCGACGGCCCCGACTTCGATGGGCACCTGGTTGATTGGGACCTTCTCTTCGCCCGCCAGCGTATCTATATCGATGAGGAAAAGCACGCCATGGAATGTGCATGCGGGGAGGTGGCAAGCCATGGCTAAAGTCGATCTGAACCGCGTGTCGATGCCCAAGCAGGAGCCTGAGGTACGGGCGGGGAATTTCAATGAGGTCGCCCTGGGATATAATGCGGAGCAAGCCCTGTACGAGGCAAACCGGTGCATCCAGTGTCCCAAGAAACTCTGCGTCGGCGGCTGCCCGGTGGATGTAGATATCCCCGACTTTATCAACGCGATAAGGGAGGGCGATATGCCTGAAGCGGTCAGGATCCTCAAGGGCAAGAACAGCCTACCCGGCATCTGCGGCCGGGTCTGCCCCCAGGAGACACAGTGCGAAGAGGTCTGTTCCCTGGGCAAGAAGGGGGCACCCATAGCTATCGGCCGCCTGGAGCGCTATGTAGCCGACTGGGAGCTGGCCCAGGGGGAGATGGAGAAGCCTCAGATCGCTAAGGCAACAGGCAAGAGAGTGGCAGTGATAGGCTCAGGGCCGGCGGGGCTCACCGCCGCCGCCGACCTGGCCAAAATGGGTCACCAGGTCACCCTCTTTGAGGCGCTCCATGTCGCTGGTGGCGTGCTAATGTATGGCATCCCTGAGTTCCGCCTGCCCAAGCGCGTCGTTCAGACCGAGGTTGACTACGTGAAGTCTATGGGAGTAGACCTCAGGCTGGACTTCGTGGTGGGCAAGACCATGACCATCGACGAAATCCTGAAGGACGGCTATGATGCCGTCTTTATGGGCACCGGTGCCGGGCTGCCTATGTTCCTGAATATCCCCGGCGAGAACTTCAACGGCATATATTCGGCCAACGAGTTCCTTACCAGAACCAACCTGATGAAGGCCTACCTCTTCCCTGAATACGATACGCCGATTAAGCGGGGACGTCGGGTAATGGTGATCGGCGGTGGCAATGTGGCTATGGATTCTGCCAGGTGTGCCTTGAGGCTCGGCGCCGATGAGGTCTATATTGTCTATCGGCGTTCTGAGGTGGAGCTGCCGGCGAGGAGGGAGGAGGTGGAAAACGCCCAGGAAGAAGGGATCATCTTCAAGTTCCTTACCAATCCCAAGCGGTTTATTGGCAATGACCAGGGCTGGGTAGTGGGTGCGGAATGCTATGAGATGGAGCTGGGGGAGCCGGACGAGAGTGGCCGGCGGCGCCCGATCACCAAAGAGGGCAGCGAGTTCATGTTGGATGTTGACACCGTTGTCATCGCCTTGGGCACTACCCCTAACCCGCTGGTCCCCACCACCACAAAGGGGCTGGATGTCACCAAACGGGGCACGGTGGTCGCTGATGAAAAGGAGGGTAAGACCACCAAGCCGGGTGTCTGGGCAGGCGGCGATGTGGTTACCGGCGCTGCCACTGTGATCAGCGCCATGGGGGCGGGAAAGCGGGCCGCGGCCTCTATCGATGAATACCTCGGGCAGCAAGGAGGCTGAGGTGACGGGGATTGCTGAGGCGATCAAGGTTAAGATCACTATCGATGGTAAGGAGATTCTCGCTCCTGCCGACCAGACCATTCTAGAGGTCTGCCGCGATAATAATATCCCTGTTCCCACTCTTTGCCACGATGATTACTTGAGCCCTTTGGGGGGTTGCTGGATATGCGTCGTGGAAGTTAAAGGGCGTGGTCTTATGCCCAGTTGTGTCACCCGCGTGTGGCCGGGAATGGTGGTGGAAAGCGAGAACGAGAGGGTTCATGCTGCTCGAAAAAGTCGCCTGGAAGAGTTCCTTGCCTTTCATTATGGTGATTGCATCGCACCATGCCAGATTGCTTGTCCCGCTGGGCTGGATGTTCAGGGTTATATCGCCCTGATCGCTAGGGGGCAGTATCGTGAGGCAGTGACCCTCATCAAGGAAGCGATCCCCATGCCCGCAGTCATCGGACGCATCTGTCCTCACCCCTGCGAATCGGCATGCCGCCGCAATCTGGTGGATGAACCCCTGGCCATCTGTAGCCTCAAGCGGTTTGCCGCAGATTATTGTTTCCTTTTAGGCGAAGAAAGCCCTGTTCCACCATTAAAGCCCAAGAGTGGCTTTAGGGTTGCGATCATCGGGTCTGGGCCAGCGGGCCTTTCAGCTGCTTTCTATTTGGCTAGGATGGGACACGAGACGGAGGTCTTCGAGGCCCTGCCCCAGCCCGGGGGTATGTTGCGTTACGGCATACCCGACTACCGCCTGCCAAAGGGTGTCCTCGATCGGGAGATCGCCGATATCGCAGAGCTAGGGGTGAAGATCAGAACTAACCGTGTCCTGGGAAAGGATTTCAGCTTAGAAAGCCTTTTCAAGGACGGATTCCATGCCGTCTTTCTCTCGGTAGGGGCACATAAAAGCCAGAAGATAAATGTTGAAGGCGAGGACATGGAAGGTGTTCTGCCAGGTACCGATTTCCTGCGCTCGGTAGCGATGGGGGAGCAGACGAGGCTGGGCAAGAGGACAGCGGTCGTCGGCGGAGGGAATACGGCCATCGATGCCGCGCGGACAGCGCTGCGCCTAGGTGTAGATGAGGTGACGATCGTCTATCGCCGCTCCAGGGCCGAGATGCCGGCCAGCGAATGGGAGGTGGATGAGGCTGAGGAAGAGGGTGTCAGGCTTCACTTCCTGGCGGCACCGGTCAAGGTAATCGGAGAAGATGGCAGAGTGAGTGGTCTGGTTTGCATTAAAATGGTATTGGGCGAGCTGGATGAAAGCGGACGCCGCCGGCCGGAGCCCATCCCCGGCTCTGAGTTTACCTTGCCAGTAGACACCGTCATCGCTGCCATTGGACAGAGCACTGACATATCCTTCCTCGAAGCAGAGCAAACTACCTCCGAGAGGGGCAATGTCAATATCGGCAAAGGAGATATCATCATCGCTCACCCTGAAACCCTACAGACCGACATGAAAGGAGTTTTCGCTGGCGGCGATGCCGTAACGGGAGCAGCAACGGCGGTGGACGCGATAGCAGCGGGCAGGAGGGCCGCCATCGCCATCGATCGCTATCTAAATGGTGAAGCGCTGGAGGGCGAAGGCAAAGCCTTCAACTGGAGCAAAGGCGAACTTAGTGAAATAAACAGAGATGAGTTTGCCGATGAAGAGCGTCAACCGAGACGTGAGATGCCAAAACTCGGACCCATGGAGAGACGTGATAATTTCCAGGAAATGGAACTTGGCTATACAGAGGATATGGCTAAAAAAGAAGCAGAACGGTGTATGGCCTGCGGTTGCAAGGCGGCAGACTACTGCACCCTGCGCCAGCTAGCGGCGGAATATGGAGTGTCGGACACCCCTACCAAGCAAGTAGGGCAACTTTATCCCAAAGATAAGTCTCATCCTTTCATAGAGATCGATGCCAACAAGTGTATCGCCTGCATCCGCTGTGTCCGAACATGCCTCGATGTGCAGAATGTTGGGGCACTAAGCTTTTGCTACAGGGTAGCCGTCCCCTCCTATGCCCGATCCCTCCTAGATACAAATTGCGAGTCCTGTGGCCAGTGTGTTGCCAGCTGTCCGGTGGGAGCGCTTGTCTCCAAAGACAGATTGCCACCACTATCGGAGGTGAGCACGATCTGTCCTTATTGCGGTGTGGGCTGCGGCATTCTGCTCGGTACAATCGGAAATACTGTGGTTAGCGTGCGCGGCGTTATGGAGAATCCGGCCAACAGAGGCATGCTATGCGTCAAAGGTCGTTTCGGTATTCCCGAGTTCGTAAATCACGAGGAGCGGCTTACCACCCCGCTCATCAGGAAGAATGGCAGGCTAACCGAGGCTACCTGGGAGGAAGCGCTCGACCTGATTACCAATCAGTTGTCGCAATATAAGAGCGATAAATTTGCTGCCATCGCCTCTGCCAAGTGCACCAATGAAGAAAACTACGTCATACAGAAATTTGCTCGCACGGTGATGGGCACAAATAACGTAGATCACTGTGCCCGTCTCTGCCACGCCCCCACTGTTGCCGGTCTGGCCCAAAGCTTCGGAAGTGGGGCGATGACCAACTCCATCGCCGAGGTCGCCGATGCCAGTTGCATCCTCGCCATAGGCACCAATACCACTGAGGACCATCCCATAATCGGTATGGATATCAAGAAAGCGGTAAGGAATGGCGCCAAACTCATCGTAGCCAACCCCCGCGAAATCGAGCTCTGCCGTTTCGCCACTCTGTGGCTGCGGCACCGCCCGGGAAGCGATGTTGCCTTGTTGATGGGCATGATGAAGGTGATCGTGGATGAAGGGCTTCTGGACTCTTCATTTATTGAGGAACGGTGTGAGAATTTCGAGCAATTCCATGATTCCCTTGAAAACTTTGACCTGGGCAGGGTGGCACAGATCACTGGCATTCCTCAAGGTAAGGTCGTGGAGGCGGCCAGGATCTTCGCTCAGAACAGCCCCGCAACCATCCTCTACGGCATGGGGATCACCCAGCACTCCCATGGCACCGACAATGTGATCGCCACTGCCAATCTGGCGATGCTCACCGGGAACATAGGCAAGCCATCGACAGGGGTGAATCCCCTCCGTGGGCAGAACAATGTGCAGGGGGCCTGCGATATGGGCGCCCTGCCCAATGTATACCCCGGCTACCAGAGCGTGGCTGACCGCACTATCAAGGAGAAGTTCGAGAGGGCATGGGGTGCCAAGCTGAGCGATAAACTAGGGTTAACGCTCACTGAGATCCTAGATGAGGCCTACAAAGGCAACATAAAGGCCGTCTATCTTGTAGGTGAGAACCCCGTACTTAGCGATCCCGATGCAGCGCACGTGGAGGATGCACTTGAGAGGCTGGAGTTCTTCGTTGTTCAAGACATGTTCCTGACCGAAACGGCTCAGCTTGCCGATGTGGTTCTTCCGTCAGCGAGCTTTGCCGAAAAGGACGGCACCTTTACCAACACCGAGCGGCGGGTGCAGCGGGTGCGCCAGGCTCTCAAGCCTAGGGGCGATTCCAGGCCTGATTGGTGGATAACCTGCCAGATCGCAAAGCGGCTCGGTGGCCAGGGATACGATTTCGAAGATTCCTCCCAAATCATGGAAGAGATCGCCGAGCTCACCCCCTCTTATGGCGGTATCTCACATGAGCGCCTGGAAGAGGGCGGCCTGCAGTGGCCGTGTCCTTTAGATGACTATCCGGGAACACCCATACTTCACACTGGGCTCTTCACTAGAGGCAAGGGGAGGTTCATACCTCTTGAATATAAGCCGCCGATGGAGCAGCCCGACGATGATTACCCCCTGATCCTCACTATGGAACGCAGCCTGTACCAGTTCCACACCGGCACCATGACGCGGAAGGTGAAGGGGCTCAATATCCTGAATGGTGAGGAGTTAGTGCAGATAAATCCCCAGGACGCCCAGAAACTGGGGATTACTGATGGCGAAGGGGTGCGGGTCACCTCGCGGCGGGGGGAAGTGATGGCCAAATCGAAGGTGACCGAGGCCTCACCCGTAGGCGTCGTCACGATGAGCTTCCATTTCACCGAGACGAGGACGAATCTTCTCACCAACCCGGCCCTCGATCCCGTCTCCAAGATCCCCGAACTAAAGGTTTGTGCGGTAAAGGTGGAGAAGGCAAAGAAATAGCTATAGCTTGAGGCCGAGAAAGCCTCACCATTTTGATAAGAGTGAAAGAACCCTGCCTGATTAGGGCGGGGTTTCTTATTGTTTACCGAGGCGTTTTCTAGTAGAATAGCCCTGAGGACGAAGGGCGCAGGCATCGGTAACCTTTAAGTGTCACTCAAGTCCTATTTTCAACGACCGAAACGGACGAAAAGATGACTCCGTTAAGACAGCAATACCTGAGGATCAAGCGAAAGTATCCGGAGGCGATCGTCTTCTTCCGGCTCGGCGACTTCTACGAGACCTTCGACGAGGATGCCAGGATCGCCTCCCGGGAGCTGGAGATAGTGCTGACCGCCCGGGAGATGGGCAAGGGGCAGCGCGTCCCTATGGCGGGGATTCCCTGTCATGCCCTGGATAACTATCTGGCGAGGCTGATAAACAAGGGCCATAAGGTCGCCATCTGCGAGCAACTCAGCGAGCCCAAAGCACAAGGGCTGGTGGAGCGGGACGTGGTTCGTGTCGTAACTCCGGGCACTGTGGTTGAGCCGGGGCTGCTGGAGGGGAAGGCGAACAACTACCTCGTGGCTGTCGTTTCCGATGGGGAGCAGGTGGGCATCGCCTATGTCGATATAACTACAAGCGAATTCCAAACCACCTGGCTCTCCCGTGAGCATGCCCCGGCGGAGCTGGAGCGCCTCCGGCCGTCGGAGGTTCTGGCCCCGCGCGGCTCAGATATTGCCGATTTTTCCGAAAAACCTGCTCCAGTAACCCTCCTCGACGAGCAGTGGTTCGAACTGGAGACTGCCCGCCAGCGTCTGCGGGACCACTTTGGCACTTCGTCTCTGGAGGGGTATGGCTGTGCCCACCTGCCTTTGGCGATAAGGGCGGCGGGCGCCATTATCCATTACCTTGACGAGACCCAAAAGGGAGCGCTGGTGCAACTCACCAGGCTCGCTACCTACACCACGGAGTCCTTCATGATCCTTGACCCCCAGACGCGGCGCAACCTGGAGTTGTTTCATACTTTCCGCCAGGGAACCGCCGGTTCCCTCCTCTCCGTGATCGACTTGACAAAAACAGCTATGGGTGGGAGGTTGCTCAGGAGGTGGCTGGGCCAGCCACTACTTGACATAACAGAATTAGATCAACGGCTTGATGCTGTGGCATGGTTCCATGATAGTGCCACGCAGAGCACCAAGACCGTCGCTTTACTCAGTCAAATCGCTGACCTGGAGAGGCTCATCAACCGCATCGGGAGCGGCATAGCAACTCCCAGGGAGGTGATTAGCTTGCGCCGCAGCCTAGAGGTCGCGTCACAGCTTAGGGAGACGATGGCGAGAGAAGCGGCCTCACCTACAAGATGGCTTT
The DNA here is from genome assembly GCA_004377275.1 of Dehalococcoidia bacterium. GTDB lineage: Bacteria > Chloroflexota > Dehalococcoidia > E44-bin15 > E44-bin15 > E29-bin15. Next base: position 5,842 of record SOIC01000148.1, on the reverse strand, counting down.
TAGAAAGTTTGAAACCCTGCCAGGATATCATTGCCTTAATCTCCCGGGCAATCGCCGAGGAGCCCTCCCAAAGCCTCGGTGAAGGTGTGATCAAGGAGGGCTTTTCACCGGAGCTGGACGAGATCAGGTCGGCCTCAAGAGAGGCTAAAAAGTATCTGGCAAACCTGGAGCGCCAGGAGCGGGAGCGGACAGGTATCAAATCTCTCAAGGTGGGGTATAATAAGGTCTTCGGCTACTATATCGAGATCTCAAAGCCCAATCTACCTCAGGTGCCCGCCGATTACATTCGCAAGCAGACACTGGTGAGCGCGGAGCGCTTCTTCACTCCACAGCTCAAGGAATATGAGTCATTGATACTTAATGCCCAGGAGAGGCTAGCTGAGCTTGAGGGGAACATCTTTCGCCAGGTCTCAAGCCAGGTTGGCGCGGTTGCCGAGCGCATCCTGGAGACGGCCTTCGCCCTGGCCCAGATGGATGTTTTCTGCTCCCTGGGCGAGGCAGCGGCACGTTATGGCTATGTGAGACCAAAGCTGACCCAGGAGGACACCATCGTTATCTCCGGCGGTCGCCACCCCGTTGTGGAGCAAATGATCAGCGATGAGCCCTTCGTCCCCAATGACACCCATCTCTCCAACAGGGACGCCCAGATGGTGATCCTCACCGGCCCCAACATGTCGGGGAAGTCTACATATTTAAGGCAGGTAGCGCTCATTGTGCTCCTGGCGCAGATCGGCAGCTTTGTTCCTGCCGATTCAGCCACTGTTGGCATAGTCGATCGAATCTTTACCCGGGTCGGTGCTCAGGATGAGCTGGCGATGGGTCGTTCCACCTTCATGGTGGAGATGGAGGAAACCGCGAACATCCTGAACCATGCCACCCCTCGCTCGCTGGTGATCCTGGATGAGATTGGCAGGGGAACCAGCACCTACGATGGCATCTCCATTGCCCAGGCAGTGGCCGAATACATTCACCACCACCCCGGGCTGGGGGCGAAGACCATCTTTGCCACCCACTACCACGAGCTGGTGGAGCTGGCAAACTTCCTGCCCCGAGTAAAGAACTTCAACGTTGCCGTAGCTGAAGAGGACGGTAAGATCATATTTTTACGCCGCGTCATGCCTGGCGGCACTGACAAGAGCTATGGCATCCATGTGGCGCAGCTTGCCGGCCTTCCTCGCTCGGTGATTCACCGCGCTGAGGAGGTGCTTTGCAATCTGGAAAACGACCGCCAGCGAAACGGGCCACGTCGAGAACGAAAAGGATCCCATCTGCAGCAGATCTCCCTCTTTGCGAATTCATCGCCGATTTTGGATGAGCTGGCGCAACTGCAGGTGGATGCCATGACGCCGCTTGAGGCGCTCACCAAGCTCTACGAGCTAAAGCAGAAGGTGAAAGAGGAGTTATAAGGGAACAGAAGTATGGGAGGTGACCCAATGGCAAAACCAAAAAGATCGCATGACGTACCAACCAAATGTGCCAGGTGTGGGTATGAACAGCTCAGGCAGGAAGAGTTATCAATGTATGGCAAGCTCGGCTTTATGGGGCCGGCCTATCGATTCTATGTCTATATTTGCAAGAACTGCGGCCACTCAGAACTCTTCTTCCAGGGTGCAAAGTGGATAAAGTAAGAAATGCTCATCAGGGTCTTGTCGCCTGAATTCGTCTCCTAGATCGCTGACCAGGAGGTGATACCAATGGGTGTGCCAAATAGAGCGGATTGGGTACCTACCAAATGCGCCAGTTGTGGCAGTGAACAACTAAAGCGGGCAGAGTTGTCAATGCATGGCAAGCTCGGCTTCCTGGGACCGGCCTATAGATTCGATGTCTATATTTGCAAGGAGTGTGGCTACTCAGAACTTTTCTTCCAGGGTGCAAAGTGGATAATGTAAGAAATGCCGATCAAGGTCTTAGCGCCTGAGGTCGTCTCTAAGATCGCCGCCGGTGAGGTGGTGGAGCGGCCAGCCTCAGTGGTCAAGGAGCTTATCGAGAACTCCATTGATGCTGCCGCTACCCAGGTCTCCATCGAGGCGCGCGGCGGAGGACTGAACCTGATAAGGGTTATTGATAATGGCACAGGCATACCCCCAACTGAGACCACCCTTGCCTTTCATCGCTACGCCACCAGCAAGGTTAGCAACCTGGCAGACCTCGATGCCATTTCGAGCCTGGGCTTCAGGGGCGAAGCACTGCCCGCCATCGCCGCAGTCGCCCAGGTTGAGCTATTGACCCGCACCTCAGAGGAGCTCGCAGGAGCCTATCTTAATCTGAAAAATGGCGTGGCGGTCGAAACGGGAAAACGGGCCTGCCCCCAGGGAACATCGGTCACGGTGCGCCACCTGTTCCAAAATATCCCCGCCCGCCTCAAATTCCTCAAGTCGCCTGCTACAGAGAGTAGCCGTGTCTCAAATCTGGTGAGTCAGTATAGCCTCGCCTTTCCAGAGGTCAGGTTCAGCCTGTTCCTCGATGGGCGGATGGCTCTTCAGACCGCGGGCAATGGCGCACTGCGCGATGTGTTGGTCAAGGTTTATGGGCTGGAGACAGCCGAGGCAATGATCCCGGTGGGGGAAGTGAATTCTCAGGTCTGGGGATTTGTGAGCCCCCCTTCCCTTACCCGCTCCAGCCGAGGCCACCTTAGCTTCTTCGTAAATCGCCGCTGGGTGCAGAGCCGTCTTCTCAGTCGTGCCACAGAGGATGCCTATGAGGGGCTGCTAATGACAGGAAAACACCCCATCGCCGTGCTCAACATCTCCCTCCCCGCTCAGGATATCGATGTCAATGTCCATCCCGCCAAGCTCGAGGTGAAATTCCGCAATGAGCAAGCCCTGTTCACTGCTGTCCAGCGAGCGGTGCGCGCTGCTCTGGTCAAGGAGATGACAGTGCCCCAGGTGATGAGGCCACCCAGCGTAGTTGACGTGCCCACCTTCATCTCCCAGAAGGAACACCTGTCGAGGCAAGAAGAGCTATTTGAGGGCTTCGCCCCTAGACCCTCCCCGGGGCCGCTGCCCATCCTGCGCGTCTTCGGGCAACTTTCCGCAACCTATATTATCGCCGAGGGGCCTGATGGGCTCTATCTTATCGATCAGCACGCCGCCCACGAGCGCATCCTCTTTGAGCGGGTGCGCGCCCAGCAGGCAAGCAGGGCGGTGGAGGTTCAGGGGATGCTTGAGCCTTTGACCATCGAGGTTACGCCACGCCAGGAGGAGATGTTGAGAGCGGGTGGAGAGGTCCTCGAATCCTACGGCTTCGCCATGGAGCCATTCGGTACGCGAACCTACATGCTGCGCACCGTGCCTGCCTTACTCCACGAGGGGAATATCGCTCAGGCTGTGATCGAGATACTGGATTCCCTCGGTGAGGAAGGGGAGAGTGGAAAAAGAGAGGAAAGGATCGCCCTTTCGCTTGCCTGCCACAGCGCAGTGAGAGCCGGTCAGGTATTAAGCCCGGAGGAAATGCACCAACTGGTGCGCGAGCTGGAGCAAGCGGAGTCACCCCATACCTGTCCCCATGGCAGACCCACAATAATCCGCTTTACATCCTCACAACTGGAGCGAGAGTTCGGCCGCTCTTTATAGATTCAAATAGTTGTGGGCGTAGATTACCTTGTTCTGCAGGACCCTGACGGTCTTGGCGACGGCAGCCTGCTCCTGGTCACTCATGTCGATAATTGAGGGGTCGAATTCCTCACCTGCAGCACAGGCATCGTAGAGGGCGAGGTAGACTTTTCCTAGAGCAGTGGAATCATCGCGGTTCTCCAGCAGAGTGATCGTCTCCATCAGCTTCTTGTCGAAGGGGTCTAGGATCACCGAATCCATCCCAGCCCCCATGAGCATTACCAGATAGACGAGGTTAAGCACCGGCCTGACATCCTCGGGGGCGCCATTGGATACATTGGAAAGCCCGCAGGTCATGTGCAGGGGGGGATCCATCATCTGCTTGGTGATAAAGGTTGCACTAACTACCTCAGGGGCATGCTCCTGAGTGCCGTTCACCGTCATCGCCAGGGGGTCAACGTAGATATTCTGCGGATTCACGCCAGCCTCCTCGGCTGACGGTAGCAGGTCCTCGACCAGTATGCCTACCCGGGCATCGGCGCTCACCGGCAGGCCGGTGGCACGCAGGGTAAGCGTGATGATATTGACATCGTACTTCGCGGCGAGGGGGAACAATACGCCCATGCGCGCCGGATCGGCACTGGTGCTATTGATGATCGGCTTCTGCTTACATGCCTTAAGGCCGGCTTCAATGGCCTCGGCATTGGTGGTATCCAGGGATAGCGGGACATCGACCACCTCCTGAACGGTGTTCACCAGCCAGTCCATAACCTCAGGGCCGGACTTCTTCTGGGGGCCGATGTTGAGGTCGAGCATTTTTGCGCCACAATCCACCTGTTTCTTTGCCAGGTCCTGAATAAAGGCCTTGTCCCGCCCCTCGATGGCGGCCCTCACATTCTTGTTGATTATCTGTATGCGCTCCCCGATCCCAATGAACATAGTTCTCCTCCTTTTATGCTAAGCCGAGCTTCCCCGCGAGCTCCAAGACGCCCTTGCGAAGCGGGGACTCAGTGGGCAGCCCGGTTAATGGCGTTCCCTTTACCTCCAGCCCCATCATGCCCGGATCCTCAGGGAGCACCGCAATCAGCTCAAGCCCTGCCTCTTCTATCGCCTGCCCGATCTCAGGGGGGAGGCCATCGCTCACCCGATTGACCACCAGGGCGATCCTATCCACATGGGTTCTCAGCTCACTGATGAGCTCCTTCATTCGCGTGGCAGCGGAGATCCCTCTAATAGTAAGGTCTGAGATGAGGAGCAGGATGTCCACATCCCGCGTAGTCTGCCGACTTATGTGCTCCATGCCCGCCTCGCAGTCCACAACCACATATTCGTAGTTACCCGCCAGACGGTCGATGCAGTCACGCAGCCAGTTATTGGCAGCACAGTAGCACCCGGGGCCCTCCGGCCGCCCCATCGCCAGCAGGTCCACCGCTGGCGATTCCACCAGGGCCTCCTGAATCCTCAACTCCATGTAATTCGGCCGTGGTATGCCACTACGCTCCATGACCTTATGGTCGGCCATTTCCTCACGTACCCCGCCCACTGTTTCCGCCAGAGGCAAACCCAGTGCCATATGGAGGTTGGCGCTGGGGTCGCCGTCAATGGCTAGCACTGCGCCTTTTTCCATGAGCAATTCGATGAGGAGGGCGGCGATGGTGGTCTTGCCGGTGCCCCCCTTCCCCACGATGGCGATGGTCTTAGTCATACCTCACCCGGCCCAATGCTGCTTCAGGAAGCCACCGACATCCACCGCATCGCGGGGGCCAACCATGACCTTCCAATCGGGCAATTCTTCCTCAAGCTCACCGCGCAGCACGGCGACACCCCCGGGGAGAATTAAACTGCTATGGCTTACTCTATCTGCCGCATTGAACTCCTTAACCGTCTTGGCAATCTTCTCCGCATCGAACTTCCCTGCGGACCAGGAGGTGAGCACCGAGAGCCCCTCGGTATCGCATACCAGAAGCCAGGAGGGGAATCCGCTGGACTCCAACTCCCCGGCGATGGAGAAGTAGGTCAGGGAGAAGTTAGTGGTGACGCACAGCGGGCTTTCCGGCTTTGGCGTTCCGACCTCATAAATGCCCGGGGTCATCTGAATCGGTTTCTGGGGGTCGGTATAGATGTTGAGGCGTAGGGTAAGCAGGGGATACGACACGCCAGGGGTGAAGCGATCGAGCACAATAACCCCGGCATACTTAGCGACTTGCTGCCCGGCAAGCAGCACCTCCTCCTCTATGCTGGCCGACCCCTCGCCGGGGAAGGTAATAACCGGATAGCCCAAAGGTTGGAAG
>SOIC01000031.1 GCA_004377275.1 Dehalococcoidia bacterium | reverse complement strand
GGAGTTCCTGATATCGATCCAGTGGTTGGTCATTGCTCCCCTGCCGAACGACTCTGCCAGAGCCGCTACAGTAGCGGAGTGTCATATACGGGCACAGTGTTCTACATATACCATCCCGAGCGCGCGGGCTAGCTTGACCAGCAGGTAGCACTCCTCATTGTCCAGCTCACCACCACCGAACTCGGCGATGGCGTCGGTGCGGTTCACGGGGTATGTGGTGCCACCGACATCTACCGTCGATAGCCAGTTTTCATCTCTGGTCTTCTTTATCTTCTTTGCGACTTGGTCTATGGCCCAATCCCAATCCACCTCCTCCCACTCGGTTGCGCCTGGAGCCCTATATAGGGGTTTTGTCAGACGCCTTGGGTTGTCCTTGCCATCGACGGTACGGAACTGGGAGAGCGCCTGCCCTTTGGAGCAAAGTGTGCCTTCGTTGATAGGGTGATCCGGGTTCCCCTCGATATTTACTATGTTACCTGCCTCGGTAACTACTAGTGCGCCACAACCAACAGCACAGTAGCAACAGATTGTGTACGTCTCATTAACAAGATCCTTGCGTAGCGGGATGGGGGAAAACCCCAAAACCTTTTTCCAGCCCACTCCCTTAAATAAAAGAAAGCCAGCAGTGCTGGCACCAGACAGTTTGAGGAAACCCCTTCGAGTTAGCTCCATACTTTACCTCCTATCTAAATACAAGGATTGTTAATTACTTCACAAGGTAGCCTAGCATATAAGCCTGGATGGTGTCAATACCTCTATCAATGTGGATTGCGTCTCATTTGTTCACGCTTTTAATGAGACAGGCCTTGCCAAGCGCCTACAGCATAAAACGCAAAGACATGCCTTGTCAAGTGCTAAAAATAACCAACGATTGGTAAAGCGCTGCGTTCTCTTCTGTCCATCTATTCTCTAAATAGGGTAAAAAGGATGAAACTAGTGGCTCAAGATATTTCGCAGGCGAGTCAGCAGGGCCCCTTCCTCCTCGGGGAGGACGGTGCGGGGATCGAGGAGCAGAAGGTTATTCTCGGTCCGCCCGATGACCATAGGCGACTCCCTGCGCAGCTTGTCAGCCAGTTCCTTAACTTTCCCTCTGCCTCTGATAGCCACCAGGCGTGTGGGCAGGGTGCCCCCAGGGAGGCTGCCGCCCCCCACTACGGAGTCACCTCCAACTATGGATGCGGCACCACCGAGGAAATGACACCATTTCTGGGCTCGCTCCTCTATTTCCTCCAGTGGCATCGAGAGCATCCGCCATACTGGGATTTTGGTGTCCGCTTCACCCTTGAGATAGTGGATCAAGGTGACTGCCAGACCTGCCAACCTTATCTTGTCAATGCGTACCGCGCGAGCCAGGGGATGCCTTTGGAGCTTGGCTACAAGCGGGCCCTGGCCCACCATGATCCCGGCCTGGGGTCCGCCCAGGAGCTTATCCGCGGAGAACATGGCCAGCCCTACCCCAGTCGCAATGCTCTGCTGAACCATAGGCTCAGGGTCCAGCCCGAACCTGCCGGTATCTAGTAGGCATCCGCTGCCTAAGTCATCGAGCACTGGAAGCCCGTATCGCTCCCCGAGCTGAGTCAACTCCTCAATGGCCACGGATTGAGCGAAGCCGACTACTCTGAAGTTGCTGGAGTGGACTCGGAGCAGGGCTGCGGTGCGGGGGGTGACCGCCTCTTCGTAGTCCGACAAATATGTGCGATTAGTGGTCCCCACCTCTACCAGTTTAGCCCCGCTCTGGCGCATCACACTGGGGATGCGGAAGCCGCCGCCGATCTCCACCGCCTGCCCCCGGGAGACGATTACCTCTTTGCCCTTGGCCAGGGCACTGAGGGCCAGGAGCACTGCTGAAGCATTATTGTTAACTACCAGAGCAGCCTCAGCTCCGGTCAATTGACACAGCAGGGATTGGATGTGAACCTGACGGGAGCCCCGCTTCCCGCTATCCATGTCGATTTCCAGATTGGTATAGCCTTTGGCGCTCCGTTCCATAGCCACTACAGCCTCCTGGCTTAACGGCGCCCTCCCTAGGTTGGTGTGCAGAAGGACGCCGGTGGCGTTGATCACCGGACGCAGGCTGGGTTCCGCCAGAGAATCGAGTCGCTCGCATATAGATTCCACTAGCTGGTCAAAGGATGGGGCAGGTTCTCCCTGGGCGATGTGAAGACGCACCTCTTCAAGGTGTTGCCGCACTATTTGAAGCACGAAGTGATGAGAGTATTCCTCCTCGAGACGCTGCATGCGCTGATCGGAGATGAGCCGGTCAACGCTGGGGAGGTGACGAAAACTGCTATCCATTATTACTATCCATTTCTGACCCAGAAGCAATGTATCATATGCGCCACCACGTGTCAAAGGGATTGCGCTTGACAGGATATTGCTACCGTGATATAAAGTTACGGAGAATTGCAGAGAGGGGAGGTGAGATCAATGAAACGCCGGACATGAGTCGTGCAGCAGCTAAGAGCGTGGCTCTTAAAGACAGGCGAGACCAAGAGAGAAGGAGGACGTTTTTGTGCGCGTTTCACGGCTGTTAACGCCGGGTACATTGATCTTCACCTCCGCCCTGGTGATAGGTATCCTGGCGGCATTTCTGGTGAAGTGGGGAAACCCACTGAACATGGGAATATGTGTAGGCTGCTTCCTGAGGGATATCTCAGGTTCGCTCGGCCTACATCAGGCTGGGGTTGTACAGTATCTCCGCCCTGAGATCATCGGCTTCGTCCTGGGTAGCTTCGTCGCTGCCTACGCCTTCAAGGAGTTTCGGACTAGAGGTGGCTCCGCCCCTCTAGTCCGATTTTTTTTGGGCATGTGACCAACGCTCTTCATTATCGCCAAACGAAAACAAGAGAAGGGGGATAACACAATGACAACTGATTACAGACAAATGTGGGCCGAATTAGGAATAGACCTTGACCGCCATGATGAGCTTCTCAATGCCATAGCGCCAATCTATGAGGAGATCTACCTCTCCCAGAAGGATCGCCCCAAAGGTATGGAGTTCTTTGACTTCGTGGTGGGCAATATTCACGGTATCAGGGTGCATGAGTTGAGGAAGCGCGCTATGAATGGCAGCAAGGTGGTTGCGACCTATTGCGTGTTCGTGCCCGATGAGATCGTCCTGGCTGCCGACGCCATACCGGTCGGGCTCTGTGCAGGTACACAGTTCTCCGTGCCAATAGCTGAGGAGGTTCTTCCACGTAATACTTGCGCCCTCATTAAATCCTCATTCGGCTTCAAGCTAGGACGCACATGCCCCTATGTGCAGACAAGCCATCTTATCGTCGGTGAAACTACCTGTGATGGCAAGAAGAAGATGTTCGAAATCCTTGCTGAATACCACCCAATTCACATTATGGAGGTTCCCAACAAGAAGACTGAGGCAGGCCGCAATCTGTGGCGAGGTGAGGTGATAGCCTTCAAGGAGGCTATAGAGAAGCTTACTGGCAATGAGATCCAAGCCGACAGGTTAGACCAGGCCACTAAGCTGGTCAATGATCGACGGCGTGCCCTCCAGCGCCTATATAATACCCGCAAGGCCCGGCCAGTCCCTATAAGCGGCAAAGACGCAATGCTGGTGACACAGGTAGCCTTCTACGATGATGTTGCACGCTACGTCCAACAGGTCAATGCGCTATGCGAGGAGGTGGAAGGACGCATCGCCGCTGGGAAAGGGGGGTTCCCTGCCGATGCCCCGCGTATCCTCATCACAGGCACCCCAATGGCTATCCCCAACTGGAAGCTGCATCACATTCTTGAAACGGCGGGGGCTGCCGTGGTCTGCGAAGAGTCATGCACCGGCACCCGATATTTCAGTGACTTGGTGCCCGAGGATGGGGGCACGGTTGAGAGGCAACTGGGGAACATCGCTGACCGCTACCTGCAGATACATTGCGCCTGCTTTACCCCAAATGATGAGCGCCTCGATGACATTATCAGACTTGGTAGGGAGTACCAAGTTGATGGCGTAGTACACAACAACCTCCAGTTCTGCCACACCTACGCCAATGAGGCTGTGAAAGTCGAGAGGGTCCTGGCAAAAGAGGGTATCCCTCTATTGCGCATAGAAACCGATTACAGCGATGAGGATGCTGGGCAATTGAGGACCAGGGTTGATGCCTTCTTGGAGATGATCCGCAAATGATCTGTGCTGGACTAGACGTTGGTTCGCGAACCATCGTCCTCGTAATGTTGGACGGCGACATTCTAGACTCCGCTATCCTTGACACTGGAGTCAACCCGCTTCGGCGATGTCAGGAGCTACTTGCAGGCAAAGGTTATGAGCGGCTGGTGGTGACCGGCTACGGTCGCCACCTTGTCGCTCCAACGGTGGGTGGGGAAGTAGTGTCTGAGATTGGAGCCTATGCTGTGGGGTCGAGGTACCTTTATCCCAATTGCCACACTGTGCTTGATATTGGCGGCCAGGATAGCAAGGTAATCTCACTGTCCGAGAAAGGGGAAGTGCAGAAATTTGAGATGAACGACCGCTGCGCGGCAGGAACTGGCAAATTCCTCGAGATTATGGCAAATACCTTGGAGGTTAATATCGGCGATCTCGGTGACCTTGCTTTGACCGCTTCCAAGGTTGTACAAATCAATAGCCTTTGCACTGTCTTTGCCGAATCGGAGGTCGTCTCCCTTATATCCCGGGGAGAGGAAAGTAATGCTATCGCTTTGGCGTTGCACGAAGCCATCGCCACTAGGATCGTGGGGATGGTGCGGAGGATAGGGCTCAAGGACGGGATTGTCTTTGCCGGTGGCGCGGCTCTGAATAAGTGCTTGCGCCAATTGCTTAGCGAGAAACTAGGTGTTGAGATCACCGTTCCTAATGATCCACAGATCGTTGGTGCCCTAGGCGCCGCGCTTCTGGCAAAACCACGATA
>SOIC01000008.1 GCA_004377275.1 Dehalococcoidia bacterium | reverse complement strand
AGCGGTGATGCCTAAAACTAGCCCGGCTATCGGGACGCCTCACTCGAGCTCCCGTCCCCATTCCCTGGTGACCTGGTAAGTCATGTCCCGGAACTCTTTCTCATCGGGAAGCGGCCTGCCCAGCCACTCCCTGTAGAAACTATCTATGTCGGGCAGGGCATCGAAGATGAGCGGATAGCCTACGGGTACAGCCTCCACCATGAGCAGACTGCCACACCCCGGGCAGTAGAACTCTCGCACTTCGCACAGGTTGGGGTCGGGGCACTTGAGTCCGGGATAAACCTCCTCCAGCTTCTCAGTATCGTCTCTGGCGAAGATCAGAGCGTTCAGCTTCCAGTTCTGCCGCCAGTCCCCGAACTCGTGCCCGCAGTCGCACTTCACGATCCGCTCCCCGCCCTTCTGCACCACGTTGAGGTGGTCGCCCAGGGGCAGCAATATCCGCTCCGTATAGGAGACGCGCTCCTGGAGGATCTCGACATACTTGTCGAATCGATCATCGTCCTTGGGCTTGCTCATGATTTCGAATGTCTTGTTCCAGGGAAGCCTGCCGTCGTAAAGGTCTCTCAAATCCTCTTTGCTGTATGACATCTCTTCACCTCACAGATTAAAGTCATCAGGCAGCGCCCAGAAGTCTTTGAACTCCCGGGTGAAGGCCTCGCTAAGCCTCATACTGCTCTGGTACATCTCCAGAATCTTGCCATCGAGATTACGGTCCATAAGCCGCTGACGGGACTTCTGCCACCAGTCCTTTGCCGGCACGCCCCTGGCCAGCCTCTCTTTGCGCTTCGACTGGCGTAGTTCCTTGGTGGCAGCCTCATCCACCTTCCACTGCTTCGCTTTCTCATCGTAGCTAGTCTTAACGCAGTAGATGCTGCTGGCCTGCCACTCGGTGGTCAGTCCGTTGTCCATGTCAGCGGTTATTAGTGCCGGGTCCCTTTCAATGGGATCACCAAGCCCTCCGGCGGCAGCTGAGACGGAAACGAGCAGGTCCCCCTCGTAGATTTCCGTCGGCACCGCTAGGAGGCCCATATCAAAGACCTGACCGGGGAACCGGTCCTTTAAATCCGCCGGATGGCCCACCTCGTAGAGCAGCGGCTGCCTTTTCTCCATCAACTCGGGGAGATTGTCATAGCGCAATAACATAGTGTTCCGCCTGCCGCCGGGGTATCCGCCGAACTGGCCAAGGTTGGGGATGATACCGTCCGAAGCGGTACCAATGATCCCGCTGCCTACTAACTGTTGACTTCTATGAATCATCACCACCTGTGGAATTGCCAGGCCGGAGCGGAACCTTCCGTAGCCTACTGAATAGGGGTCGATTCGGCGCGACATCTCCATATGGGGCACGAAGAGCTCCCAGACCTCTGCGCTTCCCATATCGACCTCCGGAGTAGCCAGCCACCCTCCACAATCGACCCCGTCGCAGACCCCGCAGGCACCCGGGCCGAAGTACCCGGTTCCGGCGGCCATTAGAGGGCGCTTGGTACCCATTTGATCGTAGCCGGCCATCTGCCAGCCAGCCGAAGATCGGTAGTTAAAGGTCTCCTCCCTGAAGCCGCGCAGATAGAAGGCAATCCCTAAAAGGTGCGTCCACATACCGAATACGTCCAGTAAGGGGGCCCACGGCGTGGAGGTGGCCAGCTTCTTGATCTGGCTTGGATTTAGCAGGGAGTCGATAGGCGGCTCCTTTACCTCAATGGGAAGAAGCGATCCCAGATTACCGCGCCCATCGCATGCCAGGGTCTGCACGGTGACTATGGAGACGCCGCCCCAGACTGCCTGGGGTGTGCCATTGAATGGGTGCCAGCCCCACTCGCCAACCCCCTCGAAGTCCAATACCAGACCTCCCGCGGGCAAAACATCCATCTGTATGGGAATGAGGCGTATGGTGTCCCGCTTGGCCGGGAGCCAAGCTACCGGTTGGTCCGCCATGGGAAATTCAGCAGGCACCACTCCGCGGTAGCGGCCGGGAACCATCCGCTGCCGGATGCGGACAATCTGGCTTCGCCGCTCCTCCTCTATAAGCTCCCTGGTCGCCCTTTTGTAGTATTCTATCCCGAATTCACCGATAATACGCTTGATCTCTTCCCGCACTCGGATGTTGGACGCAATAGCACCCTTGCGATCCAGCAAGAAGATGTCCGACATATCCAGGCAGATCTCGATCTTATGCTCGAAGTCACGGTTCAACCTGTCGTTGGAGCCTATTCGCTCGCAGCAGAACTTCAGCCCGTCCGTGCCCCGCTCCACGTTAGCCAGGGGCATCAAGCCGGGGCTTACTGCGCCGATGTCCATCTCCATAATCACCGTGGATATCCAGCCGATCAGTTCGCCTTCCCAGAAAATGGGCAGCATATCGTAGACATCAGCGGCGTGCATGCCGGATATAACGGGCTCGTTGGCTATGAAGAAATCACCGTCATTAATCCCCACCTCCTCCTCGTAGTTCTTATTGATCATCCACTGTATATTGTCACCCATGAGCTTGATGTGGATCTGAATGCCGGTGGACTGGGCGATATTGTCTCCTTCGGGAGTGTAGAGGCCGAGGCATAGTTCGGCCACCTCCCGGACAAAGGGCGAACCCGAAACCATACGGGTGGTCTCCCTGCCAGCTATCAGCGACGCCATTATCCGGGAATGAAAAAGCTCGCCCTTGACAGGGTTCTCCTTGAGCAGGTGAGGCTCGGTGATGCCGGCATAGCAGCCAGTCTCCCGGTACAGCCTCTCATTTTCCTCCATCATACGCTTAAGGGTCTTCCCGCCCTCTCCTATTCCTTTGCGCTCGCTCATCATAACCTCCTCTGATCACCGTTTCACAGTTGGGGAATCCTCAGGTGAGCCACAGCAGTGACCACTCATCCATCCTGGTGCGTCTCCCCGGCGGGAGGAAGAAGGTGGTGGCTGGAGCCTCAACCACAGCTATCCCCTCGATCTCGTTCCCCGGCCTGATCTGGTCCATGTCGTAGATAACGGTCTTGTGCCACTCGCCATCAAAGTACACTTCCCTCTCCCCCTTGATGGCTTCTTGGGGTGGATTCTTTCCCTCCAGTGGCCGCTTAATTAGTTTAGGCTTGACCTTGGGAATGGTGGCGGTGAGCCCCAGCTCGAAGATCTGATACCCCGCCTGCGGGTGCTTGGCCACGCCGGCATAGACCCTCTCATAGAGATCCTCAAAGGCAGCGAGGAGCTTGTCCATATCCCCGGCGCTATTAATGCGGGATACCGGAGATGGCACCTCGATGTCATCCATCTGGCTGCCGTAGCGCACGTAGGCTATCTGACGCACCTTGGCCTGCTCCCAGGGTAGACCCTCGGCAGCGAAGTCAGCCTGTGCCAGCTTTTCCAGCTGTTCCCATCCAGGATTAAGCATAAGCTGACCCATCATCAACTTAAAGGCATCATCGGCGCCATAGTGAATCATAACCGTGGTGGACTTCTGGTAGCGGTGGCTGATGTCCACCGCAGCAGAACCGAATGAAGAGAAGGCCGCTGCGTAGGGCAGGGTGGCCACTCCCTTAAAGGGCAGGCCTTCGGTGTAGCCAGCGACGTGCATCGGGCCAGCCCCGCCGTAGCTTAGAAGGCAATAATCTGCCGGGGAGAAGCCCCGCGCATAGAGCACTGCCCTGATGTGCTCCTTCATAGTGCTGTTGATGAGCTTATACACCCCCTCTGCGAGGTAATAGGGGTCGACGCCCAGGACATCGGCGCATTTCTCCTTGATAGCCTTGAGGGCTTTCTCTTTGTTCAATTTGAGCTTGCCTCCGAGGTAATTGTCCGGGTTCAAAATGCCCATGATGAGGACACAGTCCATCACCGTGGGCACCTCGTTTCCCATATCGTAGGAGACCGGTCCCGGGTCGGCCCCGGCGCTCTCGGGACCAACGGTAATCCGCTTGGTGATGGGGTCGATGGTAACGTACATCCCGGTGCCGGCGCCGATGGAGTCCATGAGCAGGGTGGGAATATTGAATATCCTGCGGTTGATGACCACCTCCCGCAGCATGACAGGCTCGCCGCTCATGATGAGGCCTACGTCGAAGCTGGTACCGCCCATGTCGGAGCAGACCCAGTTGCCTATCCCCATTATTTGCTCAAGATAGCGAACCCCGAGCAGACCCCCGATAGGCCCGGAGAAGCACCCTTCATAGATTCTGGGGTAGTGAATATTGGTCACGCCTCCGTGCGCCAGAACTATCTGAAGAGGATACCTGTATCCACTGCCCTGGAGCTTGCTCTCAATCCCAAACAGCTGTTCGCGTCCAGGCTCTGCAGCGCTGGCATGGAGCACAAGCGTGTTGAGTCGCGGTTGCTCCCTGGTGATAGGACAAAGCTGGCAAGAGAGGTACACCGGCACCTGGTGACCCCGCTTCTGCATCACCTCCTGGGCTATCTCGGACACCCTTAGCTCGTGCATCGGGTTCAGGTATGAATACCACAGGGAGACGGCGATGGCCTCCACTCCCTCATCCAGCAGCTCCTCGACCGCCCTCTCAACCTCATGCTCATATAGAGGTATGGCCTCCATTGAGAACATATCTATTCGCCCGGTCACCCCCTTAACCAATCTCCGAGGCACCAGGGGCCTGTTGTGGTGGTGCGTTACGTGATGCAGAAGATCCTGACAGGCATACCCGGTCCACGTCTGGCGGCTCCGTTCGTGGATGAAGATGTCTTCATCCCCCCGTTGGGTGATGACCCCCACTTTTTTACCTGTGGCGGTGAGAAGCACATTAATCATCGAAGTGCCGCAATAGACAATAGCCTCGACACCGGGGAGGATATTCCCCGCCTGCTTCTTGAAATCGATATCCCAGTACTCGAAAGCATCCGTAAGCGACTCCCAAACACCCAGGGATTGATCCTGGGGGGTAGTTGCCGCCTTGCCGATGGTGAAGTTTCCCTCG
>SOIC01000074.1 GCA_004377275.1 Dehalococcoidia bacterium | reverse complement strand
GTGCGGAACAGAATGGCGAAGTTGACTGAGGTAATACTGGACCAGCCGGACCCAGAAGACGCCGAGCTGGTCCACAATGTCCTCGACTATCTGAAGCAGAAAGAAGTGATAGCACTGGACAGGGTCATGTGCTCAACACCGGGGTTCAAGAAGCACTGTAGATTGTATGTCACGGCCGAGTACGCTAGGCTCCCTTTGATGTGGGGCAATACCCTGTTCCCGTCTGAAGGGAAGGAGCCCGATTTCATAGCACTCACGGTGCCGGAATGGCGGGAGAAGAAGGTGCTCGTGTTTCCTACAGCCGGATTGACGATCATCCTGGGGAGCGACTACAAGGGCGAGAATAAGAAGGCCATGCTTCGGCAGGTCATGTATTGGGCCAAGAAGGAGGGGCATCTCGGTCTTCATGCTGCAAGCAAGGTGTTGCGCATATACAGGGGCAAAGAGTTGAGAGATTTCGGATTTCTGCTGTTCGGCCTCAGCGGGACTGGTAAGACCTCCCTGTCTTGCCATTCGCACTGGCTGGGCTATCCTGAGACAGTCGTTATTCGGCAGGACGACGTCGTGATATTGAAAAAGGACGGAGCGGCGGTCGGCACTGAGGACTCATTTTATATAAAGACTGATGGCCTGGAAGCTAGCTCTCAACCCCTGCTCTATGCGGCGGCCTTGAGCCCCAGGGCCATATTGGAGAATGTGTTGGTACATCCAGAGACGGGAAAGGTCGATTTCTTCGACAGCAGCCTGACTTCCAATGGCCGTGCAATGGTCAAGAGAAGGGACATAGCATTTACCGACGAAAGCGTGGATCTGGAGAAGGTGGATTTCATTGTGTTCATCACCAGGAGACAGGACATCATGCCTCCGGTCGCGCGCCTCAGTCAGGAGTGGGCAGCAGCGGCGTTTATGCTCGGCGAGTCCGTAGAGACCTCGGCCGGCGACCCGACCGAGGCGGGCAAATTGCTCAGAGTAGTGGGCACAAACCCGTTTATCGTCGGTTCCCGGACGGAGGAGGGGAACATGTTCCTAGACATCCTCCGGGCCAATCCCGACATCCAGTGCTTCTTCTTGAACACGGGGGCTGTTGGAGGCATGGTCAGGGGCCAGAATATCTCCGTGAGAGATTCGGTGAAAATACTGGAGATGATTGCCAAAGACAAAATCAAGTGGGTGAAAGACGATTTCTGGGGATACGAGGTGCCTGCCAAGATACCCGGTATCGAAATGGACCGCTTCGACCTCGACAATCACTACGATGACGAGCAGATAGATGAGCTATCACAGAACTTGAGGAATGAGAGAGTGAACTGGCTTTCGCAGTTCCCGGGCCTGAATCGAGACATCCTCAGAGCTCTCAATCCGTGACCTCCCCTGCCAAACATCATTGCTGCAAGCTCACCGAACCGTCTTCAGAAATCCAGCCAAACGAGACCGGGCAGTACCCTTCCCCCCACCAAGCTCGATCTCAGTCTCAAGTCTGTGATTGTGCCATGCACCGGCAAGGGTACCGAAATGAAGTGCTTATGGAACTCTAGAAAATGTATATACAAATTCATACTGTCCTGAACCTACCTCAACAACTGTTGCAGTTTCTTCCTGATGAGTACGAATAATGCCTTCAGCCTCGCTCAATGCCTGCCCCCCCCCATGAACCGCTCTCCGGAGATAGCAGACATCCCACACCGCGCCTAAAGGTATGCTTCTAAGATTTCGAGAACTGGGGGTAGTGCTTGAAGAAGCCTTCCCGTATTTCTTCAGGCACGCGATTGACTGGGCATGACAGGTGGTAGCAACGCCTGCACTGTGTCCGCTGCACCGTCCATGAAGCTGCAATCAATGCCCATGTAGTTATTCCCAAAAGCAACCACTGCTGGCTAATGACGAAAAATGGTACATAGTATAGAAACAGCACAGCCCCATATAGAAGCCAGATAATGCTCTCGACTTTATTCATGGGACCCGGATTAAACCGGGGTATCTTTGGTAAGCCCCAATTAGCGTGACACCTCAGGAAGAAGCCTTCTTCAGCATAGTGGGGGCAATGGCGGCACAGCACTAATGCCTCGACATACCCAAAGAACAGCACAGCAAGGCCAATCCACACACCCAGCCCAATCCAGAATTCGCCTATTACCATCCCAGCCAGGAACGGGATTACCCAGACAACGAATAGGACCGCGAAGTCAGCGAGGTCTCTTCTGGTATGGACGCAGAGTAGCTTGCCTTGGACTTCACAACCTTCACAGGTCTGGCGCGAGCAAGCAGCCGCAGTTGTTTTACTATCATCTCGGCCCGCCTTGCTTTCGTTCATTATGCAGATTACCGTTTTTTCCCCTGCTACTCCAGCAACTTGCTTGCCCAATTATACCATGCTCGCCTACCAGGCAATAGTCAGTATGAGAACTTGGCGTCAGGTTCAAGAATGTGGGTGGGCTAGATACAAGATGCTTATAGGCGTTATCGCTGAACCTCCACCAGTTCGGCTACAGCATCAGCTTCCCTAGTTGCAGCCTCTCCCATAAATTAACAAAACTGAGCTGGTCAGCGGCATTGACAGCTAGCAAGCAGGGGTATATAAAGTTGACTAACAGAAAAGCACAATGAAGAACTACATCAAGAGACAAACGATGGGTAATTGGAGCAGGCGGCTCCTGATTCTTGCAGGAACCATCTTTGTGGGACTTGCAGTTCTTGGCGTATTCTTACCTCTTTTACCTACCACTCCTTTCCTCCTGCTAGCTGCCGCGTGCTATGTTAGAAGTTCAAAAAGGTTTAGCAATTGGCTCTTGAGTAACAGATTCTTTGGAAAAGTCATTAAGAACTACCTAGAGAGAAAAGGAGTCCCGTTGAAACTGAAGGCTTTATCCATTTCACTCCTCTGGATAACGATAGGATGTTCAGTCGCTTTCGCGGTTCACACTCTTGCTATTAGAGTCATTCTCATAATCATAGCTATTGGTGTCACCGTGCACATCCTCTCTATTCGCACGCTACGTCAATTGTGAGAGAGTTTCTCATAAGTGCCAAAGGTGACGTCTATTTCAAGAGCTGCCTCCTCTACCCCTCACTAACCTCGCTCTCAATTCTAATCTTTCAACTTCATCAATAATCACCACCCGTTCAGCTACATCACTAGCTTGGTGGCTTACAGCCTCTCCTACAAATCAGCGCACCACGTTTGAAATACCCCCCGGTCGTTTTGAGACGCTCGTGTCATAGACTTGACCTACTTAGGACAGTTATCTCCATAACCGCCGTCTGCTAGCTGTATTGATGTGCGTTCATGAGTTAGTTACAAATTTGGGGAGGGGGTTGTGAGTGATAGAATACGGTTACTAGGGCGCGGCATTCATACACGAGCTTGAGGATTGGTGGGTTTCGTGGAGTGCAAGCCTCCCCTATCTCCATTATGTAAAGCAGCGTCAGCTATTCAAGGCTGGCGCTTTTTGCATTCTGATAACAAATGGGGATTCGTGAAGTAGTTGAAAGATTTGAAAGGGAGATTGTGCTAATATGAAAGAGGCTCAGATAAAGATAGAATACAAGGGGAAGTTAAAGGCTGAGGAGTTCATCGACTAACTCAGAGGAAGGGTCGTTAATATGCTGTTCACAAGTATTGTGAGTTGGCAGAAGATATGCCATTAACCGAAGTTCAGAAAGTAGATAAGAAGGCCATTAGAGCAAGAGAATGAGAGAGGAGGTAGTTTAAATGGAGGAAGCAGTAATAGTTGATTATTTGAGATCCCCCTTTTCCAGGGCGAGGCCAGGTGAGCCGGACAGGGATGTGTTTAATAGCCTGAGAATGGATGATGTGGCTGCGGTGCTGATTAAAGAGCTTATTAGGCGAACAGGGATTAAGCCAGAGGAAATAAGTGATGTTCTAGCGGGAACCGCAATGCCCATGGGTGAACAGTGGGTCTATGGGGGAAGAATGATTACCTTCTTGGCAGGCTTGCCGTTTAATGTTCCAGCCCAGCAGATCGATCGGCAGTGTGCCTCCTCAATGTCCACCATACACCAGGGTGCCATGGAAATAATGCTCGGATACTCAGACCTGGTTATCTCCTGCGGGATTGAACATATGACGCACAATCCTATGCTTGGTCCTGGCGTCGACCTGAGCAAGATTATGATAAAGCCAAACCCCAGGCTCTTCACAGAGCCAGAATATAAGAAATACGATATATGGACAACCATTCAAATGGGGCTCACCGCGGAAAAGTTGTTTGAACAAACGGGCTTCAGTAGAGAAGACATGGACAAGTGGGCGCTTAGAAGTCATAATAAGGCAGCAAAAGCACTTGAGGAGGGGTTTTTAAAAGAGGAGATAATGCCAGTCGAAGTAACGCTGCCGGATGGCACGAAGAAGGTTATTGACCACGACGTGAGCATTAGACCAGACACCTCCCTGGAGGCCCTTGCCGATCTGCAGCCGCCTTTCAAACCCGATGGACAGATAACCGCAGGAAATTCCGCTCCCCTAAATGCTGCTGCGACTGCGATGATTTTAATGTCAAAGGGCAAGGCAAAGGAATACAGGCTTAAGCCCTTAGCTCGGGTTATATCGATGGGGTGGGCGGGTGTGGACCCAACCCTCATGGGATTGGGACCAATCCCTGCCAGCATGATGGCCCTCAAGCATGCCGGTCTAAAGGCAAAGGACATTGATTTCTGGGAGATCAATGAGGCATTTGCCATCGTGACAATCAATACCATAAAAGAGCTCGGCGTAGATCCCACTAAAGTAAATGTTAAAGGCGGAGCAATAGCAATTGGGCATCCTTTGGGAGCAACAGGGACAAGGCTTGTTGGCACGCTGGCTCGGATACTGGACTGGGAGAATGGCAGACTTGGGCTGGCAACCGCATGCGTTGGAGGAGGGCAGGGTATTGCGACTATAATAGAGAGGGAGTCGAAAATTTACAATTAAGGAGGTAAAGCAATGGATTTCGAATTTACACAAGAGGAAAAGATGTTCAGGGAGAGCCTGCGAGATCTTCTGGAGAGGGAGTTTGCACCTATAGTTGATGAAATGGATCGGAAGGGGCCTCTTACAAGGGAAGAGGCAATTGAGGTGATGCAAAAATTCAAAAAGATTGGAATTGGTATTGATCCCGAGGGCTCCAGAGAGTTAATCGGCAACCCGGTGATATTCGCCATATTTGCAGAGGAAGTTGGTGGAGTATGGCCAAGTATACTGCCGCTTTTTGGCATGGGGGCTATTCCAGCGATGTTCATCCCACTGGCCTCAGATGATGTAAAAAGCAGGTTGATACCAAGGCTTGAGAGCGGTGAATTCATCGGGTGCTTTGCCGAAACCGAGCCGGAAGCAGGGTGTGATACCTCAAACCTCAAGACCACAGCCGTTTTAGAAGGCGATTACTACGTTATCAATGGAAGTAAAACCTGGATAAGCAACGCAACGATTGCAGATACAGCGTTTGTCGCTGCAATAAATGCAACAACAGGCGCCGAGACATTCTTTATAGTGGAAAAGGAGATATCTCCGTGGGAGTCAAATGAATTGCATCATATAGGTTGGAGAGCTTCAGCCACTGGTGAGATGTTTTTTGAAGACTGCAAGGTTCCAAAAGAAAATGAGATGGGGGCTTTAATGGGCGAAGCTTTGAAGCTTGGCCCTAAAATGAAGGAGGTTTTACCGGTATCGGACGGGTTCATAAAACTTCTCAATACAATGTCTCCAATTACAGCGTTACTCACAACACCGAGAGCTGGAATGGGATTGGTAGCAGTCGGAATAGCCCAGGCAGCTTTAAATGCTTCCATCAACTATGCCAAGGAAAGGAAACAGTTCGGTAAGCCTATTGGCAAGTTCCAGCTGATTCAAGAGATGCTTTATGAAATGAGTGTCTTAACCGAGACAGCCAGACTCCTTGGATATAAAGCTATTGATGCAATAGTTAAGGGGGATCCAGACGCCAGGAGACTCTCATCGATGGCTAAGGTATATGGGGCTGAGGCTGCTGTTAAGGCAACATATAATGCAATACAGATTCATGGTGGCATGGGGCTTTCGGATGAGATGCCATTGGAGAGATACTTCAGGGATGCGAGAATGATGACAATTCCTGATGGCACCAGCGAGATTATGAAGTTGGTAACCGGCTATACGCTGTTGGGCAAAGGATTTTCCGCATATGCCTAATTCCCAAAGACTATCCACTTTCTAAGTGGATCGCAACTTCAAAATACGTATTCGCTTGACAAAGTGACTAGTATACTCTTCTGGCAAAGGCAGAATTGAGCTAGATTACATAGGGAAATGGTGTGCGTTCATGAAGCAGTTACAAACTTGGAAAGTGGTGGTAGTGCTAACACCCTCATAGCTTTTCCAGCACCTCTTGCGTCCTGCGCAGCCAGTAGTCTATTCCCATTTCCCTGAACTAAAGCTCGCTCGTTTCTGCAGATGATACTTCACCGCGCTTAAGGAGCGAGAGCAATGCCCTAAAGTGTCCGTTAGCCCTATCTCATCAGGTGTCCCACTTTTACTAACGTCCAACATTTCCAAGATGAAGGGGGTTAAAGTGCTAACCCAGTTTATTTGACATTCTGGTTAAAACAGGTGTGGGGGATATCGTTGTTCCACCTAAGGTGACTGAGATAGTATTTAAGGAGGCCAATGAATTGGGCCTATAAAGAATCTGTCTTAAGTCATAACCGGAAAGCGATGCCACAGTAGAATTCTGGTGGTAGAATGGGCTCAAGGTGGTACATAGCGTTTGCGTCATATTAAGCGGTTCGAAATTCCTAGACAATGAAAATCGATGATTCTACTTATTCCTGGTCACCAACCCGCACCCTGCCCCAAATGGCTACGACCCGCGCTAGGGAATCCACACTGCTCGGCTCAGCTTCGGCACCCTTTTGAAAGCAGAGCTTCATGTAATTGTTTAGCACCAGTGCGCCAACACCCTCGACGGCAGAACGAACAGCTGCCAACTGGGTTATGAGGCTCTCACAGTCGCGGCCATCGACGATCATCTTCTCGATGCCGCGCACCTGCCCCTCGATCCTCTTAAGCCGCTTAAGCAGCAGCTCCTGCGATACCTCTTTTTCAGCCATGACACCCTCCCCAATGAGTTCGCTTTTGGCCTTGACATACCATACCCCCATAGGGTATTATAACGCCATTCAGTGATAACAATTAGCCAATCTATTTTAGCACCTGTCGTCTTAAATGTCAGGTCACAAGGGGGAAAGGAGAAGAAAAACTATGGAACTTAGTCGAAGGGGGTTCATCAAGCTTTCCGGCGCCAGCACAGCCGGTTTTCTTTTATATAAAGGATGGGGTTGGAAAAAAATTGCAGCGTTTTCTCCCATCCCGCTGCTCAAGAAGATCGGGGAGAAAACGACGATATGTCCCTATTGCGGGGTAGGCTGCAGCGCTATCATGGCAGTGGAGGATGAAAAGATCACGAACATAGAGGGTGACCCCGATTCTCCTATTAACGAAGGTTCTCTCTGCCCCAAAGGTGCCTCAATATCCCAGTGCGCCGATTGCGAATCTCGTTTGACCACGGCCAAGCATCGTACCCCAGGGGCCACAACGTGGACCGATATGAGCTGGGATGATGCCATAGCGGCGATTGCCACCAAGATAAAGGAGACGAGGGACAGCGACTTTGAAGAGATTGACGACAGCAATAACACTGTCAATCGCACAACGTCTATAGCCTCGCTGGGCAGCGTATTCCCCAATAGCGAAGAGGCATATCTATTAAGTAAGATGTTGCGTGCCCTGGGCCTGGTCTATATCGAGAATGAAGCTCGAATATGCGTCTCAGGTGCGGTGGCTGCCGATATAGAAACGGTTGGTAGAGGACCAATGTCAAATCACTGGATAGACCTGGCAAATAGCAATTGCATCATGGTCATCGGCGGTAATATGGCTGAGTCCTTCCCTGTTGCCTTTAAATGGGTCGCTCAGGCCAAGGAGAATGGAGCCAAGCTTATTCATGTCGATCCCCGCTTCACCCGTACCTCAGCCAAGGCCGACCTGTATGCCAGGGTGAGGCCCGGTACTGACCTTGCCTTCGTCGGTGGCATCATAAGGTATGTCGTCGATGATATGGAAGTTAATCCGGAAGACTATAACATGGACTATGTAAAAGAATATACCAATGCCTCCTTCCTGGTCAATCCTGATTTCACTGGCCCTGCAGATACGCTAGACGGGTTGTTCTCAGGATGGGATGGCAGCAAATATGACAAGTCCACCTGGCAATATCAGTTGGATGGCGCAGGTGTCCCTAAGATGGATAAGACACTTCAAGACCCCAACTGCGTTTTCCAGCTTCTGAAGAAGCACTTCGCCCGCTACACCGATGATAAAGTTGTCGAAATCACCGGCACGGACAAGGCCTCCTTTCAACAGATTTGCCAGGCCTATGCTGGTACTGGGAAAACAGGCGAGGCGGGAGCCATCGTGTTTTCCTCTAGCGCCTGTCAGCGCAGCACTGGCACCCAGACCGTCCGGACCTTCGGCATATTGCAGCTTCTCCTGGGGAATATGGGGGTGGCTGGCGGTGGGCTGGACGGTATCACTGGGGCAGTAAATGGTCTGGGCTGCACCCTGCAGGGCCTAGTTAATCACTGGGGACCCGGTGGGGGTAGTGTCCGAATGGCAAGCAGCAGCGAACAGACCCTTTCAGCCTATGGTAAAGACAAGGCACGGTTTACCAGTATCCTCAAGGCATGGTATGGTGATACAGACCACGATACCAGCTTCAACTACCTGCCCAAGAGAGATGGCAGCTATGATTGGCAATCGCTGTTTGCAGCGATAGATGATGGGACAATAAAGGGGCTGATATGCTGGGGAATTAATCCCGCAGTTAGCGGACCAAACAGCGCAGCGGCGCGCCAGGCCCTGAGCAAGCTGGACTGGATGGTGGTTATAGACCTGTGGGAGACAGAGACCGCCGCTGTATGGAATAGGCCCGGCGTTGATCCGGCACAGAACAACACCGAGGTATTTCTCCTGCCCGCGGCTAGCTCACTGGAAAAGGAGGGCAGCATATGCAACAGCGGCCGTTGGAATCAGTGGCGCTACAAGGGGGCTGATCCTCCCGGTGAGGCCAGGAGCGACCTGTGGATAATAAACAAGCTGATGTCAAAGATCAAAGAACTCTATGCAGGGCAGACTGACAAGAATGCCAATGCCATAACCGAACTGACCTGGGGTTACGGTGACCCCCCCGATGTACACAAGGTAACCAAGGAGATGAATGGCTACGATCTGACCACAGGTAAGCTGCTGTCAAGCCCCGGCAGTCTCAAGAGCGATGGCACTACCAGTTGTGGCAACTGGCTCTGGTGTGGTATGTACACCGAAGAGGGCAATAAGGCACAGAGGCGGGTAACCATCGATCCTTCAGGTATTGGCCTTTTCCCCGAGTGGGGATGGGCTTGGCCGGTGAATCGGCGCATCATGTACAATCGTGCCTCAGTCGACCTTGCGGGCCAACCATGGGACAAGGCTCATCCCGTCATCTCATGGGACAGCGCTGGTTGGGTGGGGGATGTTCCTGATGGGGGCGATCCGCCTGTAAATACCAGTGGTAAATATCCCTTCATCATGAAGCCCGAGGGGCGAGGACATCTCTTCGGCTCAGGCAGACTCGATGGCCCCTTCCCCGAGCACTACGAGCCCTGGGAGAGCCCGGTATCAAATCCAATGTCACCCCAGCAGAACAACCCGGCCATAACCAGCTGGGAAACTGCCGCCAAGGGCACTGCTGCAGACTATCCCATCGTAGCGACTACCCACCGTCTGACGGAGCACCTGCATACCGGAGCAATGACCAGACGTCTGCCCTGGTTGGTAGAGTTAATGCCAGAGATGTTTGTTGAAATCAGCCAAGAACTGGCGACTGCGAAAGGGATTGCTAATGGTGACACAGTTATTGTGAACTCGGTCCGCGGTACTAGTGTAAAAGCGAAAGCCGTGGTCACCGCCCGTCTCAAGCCCCTCCAGGTGAATGGCACCACGGTCCACTACATCAGCCTACCGTGGAATTGGGGGTACATGGGGCTGTCTACAGGGGATAGCGCCAATCTGCTCAGTCCCCGCATTGGCGATCCCAACACCGGTATTCCCGAGTTCAGGGCGTTCCTATGCAATGTTCAAAAGGCATAATGAACTATATCCCTAGGAAAGTTTCTGGATTAACCGGGCACATGAGTTGGAACTTCAAGGGAGGATGGTAACCCCATCGCCCACCACGACACTTGGCAGGCCGTCAGCATGATATAACATTGCGACGCCGTTCAGAAGCACAATACAGAGAGCCTTTCCCCAGACGTAGCCCCAGTTTATGCTCTTGAATCGCTATCCCGGTATGTTATCACCGAAACAAAACACCCTTGCAGGTTTAATTCCGGTTGGTCCGGGGGAAGCGTGATTACAAGACAGCCGAGAAAGATCAATGGCTTAACATGAATTTGGAGAGTAATATTGACTTGCTTATAGCCTGGTGATAAAATACGTAAAGAGGCGATTAACTATCTATGGTTATTGCTTTGCTTCGAATCAGCAGCCCCGACCCTATCTGAGCATAGGGAAGGGGCTTTTTAATTAAAGGAGGGGTCTATGGCAAACACAGTGGTAAGGCTTTTTCGAGACCCCCAGGTTGCAGCAAGAGCTGCCGAGGAGTTGAAATCAAAGGGTTTTAAGGCAGAGGAGATCGGCATTCTGGTGCACGATGGGGATAAGGCGAAAAAACTAGGAACGAAGGCCACCAAGGAGATTGGGGCAGCGTTAACTAAGCTGGATCTCCCCGAGGATGCAATTAGGTACTATGAGTTTGGGGCCTCAGTGGGCGGCGTCCTGATAAGTGTTCAGACAGATGAGGCGCGTCTTCCCCAGGCTCGCGAGGTCCTGAGGATGGCAGACCTTGGAGCCGCTTCGGCGAGGGGGGAGATGTGGGCCTCAAGCCCGGCATTCCCCGCTGCAGGAAGAATGACGGCGACCGACCCTATTGACGCTAAGATGACCGGCGATTTCCGAAAATACTAGGTGCAGTTTTTAGGAGGTAAAAGTGTCTCGATTTATTGCTACTTCAGCTATCAGGGGTGCTCATGGAGTTGTTACTAAAGCTGAGGAGATGCTCAAGAGCGCTCTGGATAAACACGGGGAGGAGGCATCGGTTGCCTTTGTCGATAAAGAAGGGGTAGGCTCAACCTTCTTTCTTCCGGTGATCTATGGGTATCTGGGGCATAAGATAGAGAAGCTGGGCGATATGGCATGGCCATTAGAGCATGCCAGGAGCCTGTTGCCACCGGTGCCCGGCGACAATCTATGGCTACCCTACCTGGGTGAGCTCGCAGATGCCGGGGTGGCCACCCTGTTTGCCGAGGAGATTATCAAAGGGATAGAGTTCGTCGAGGGAAAGCAGCCTGAGGTGCGTAATGGCTTCACCTTTAACGGCCCCATAAGCGATGTCCAGACGCGCTCCTGGGGGATTCAGATGGTCGATGGCAGCATGCCCGGTTTCGCTGCCGTTATCGGCGCCGCCAAGAGCAATGCGGTGGCGGTCAAGATAGTTCGTGAGCTTCAGTCCAAGGGACAGCTGGTTTTCCTCTCCGGCTCGAATAACGGCCGCTCCATCGTCGACCAGCTCCTAGAGGAGGGAGTGGACTTGGGTTACCATACCTTCACCGTCCCCTTCGGCACCGATACCGAGGCTACAGTTTACGCTGCCGGCTATGCCTCCAGGGCCGCCTTCAGCTTCGGTAATGTCGAGCCAGGTAATTTCCGCGAGATACTGCTGTATAACAAGTTCCGCTGCTTCGCCTTCGCCCTCTGCCTGGGCCCCATGGATGACCTCAAGTGGGCCACCGGAGCAGGGGCTATCACCTACGGCTTCCCCGCCATACTGGATACAGTAGCCCCTAATATCCTGCCCACAGGGATCACCAAATATGAGCATGTGGTCAGCATGCCCTTTGACGATATTCCGGGCAAGGACGACATGGAGCGGGCGGAGCGGCTAATACAGCGCTGTATCGAGGTCAGGGGCATTAAGATAAAGATTCCCTCGGTCCCCATTCCGGTTGCCTATGGCCCCGCCTTCGAGGGAGAGATAGTCCGCCGTGCTGACCTTAGAGCCGAGTTCGGTGGTAAGGGCGGCATCTGCTTCGAGTGGCTGAGCATGAAGGACCCCGATGAGATAGAGGATGGTAAGTTCACCGTGGTGGGGCCTGATATCGATAGCTTCGAAGCGGGGACGAAAATCCCGCTGGCGATCGTGGTCGAGGTGGCGGGGCGCAAGATGCAGAAGGACTTTGAGCCCGTTCTGGAAAGACAGATCCACCACTTCACAAACGGCGCCGAGGGGATTCAGCATGTCGGCCAGCGGGATATCACCTGGATTCGCTTCAGCAAGGGCGCGGTGGAAAAGGGATTCACGCTTAAGCACCTGGGCGACATACTTCATACCAACTATCACAACGATTTCGGCGCTATTGTGGACAAGATCCAGGTCACCATCTATACCGAGCAGGCTAAGGTCGAGGAGTTGATCAAGCAGGCGCGCGATGTCTATCGAGAAAGGGATATCCGAATGGCAGGGATGACCGATGAAAGTGTGGATACCTATTATAGCTGCACCCTGTGCCAGTCCTTTGCTCCCAATCACGTTTGTATCATCAATCCCGAGCGCACCGGCCTCTGCGGTGCCTACTCCTGGCTGGACTGCCGCGCCGCCTATGAGATCAAGCCCACCGGCCCCAACCAGCCCGTTCCTAAAGGGAAGTGTCTCGATCCGGTAAAAGGGGTATGGGAAGGGGTTAACAGCTTCGTATATGAGCATTCTCAGCGGTCTGTAGAGCGCTTCACTGTCTACTCCCTCATGGATGCCCCCATGACTACCTGTGGCTGCTGCGAGTGCAACATGGTGGTTATCCCGGAGGCTAACGGGGTGATGATCGTCTCCCGAGACGACTATAGCATGACCCCCTGTGGAATGACCTTCACCACATTGATGGGCACTATTGGCGGTGGTCAGCAGACGCCGGGAATGATGGGCCATAGCAAGCGTTATGTCCTTAGCAATAAGTTTATCCCGGTGGAAGGTGGCATCAAACGATTGGTATGGCTCTCCAAGAATGTTAAGGAAGAGTTCGCCGAGGAGCTTAAGGAGGTCTGTGAGCGTGCCGGCGTGCCTGACCTGATCGATAAGATGGCCGATGGCACTATCGCCATCACAGTGGATGAGCTATTGCCCTTCCTCGAGGAGAAGGGGCATCCCGCGCTCACTATGGAGTCCCTGCTTTAATAGGAAAAAGCCTGGAGGAATACCTAACAAGGGTCGAATTCCTCGGCCCTTGTTTCATGGGTGAGAAAGGAGGGATCGTTATGCCAGAAGTGGAAGTACCTGCTGAGAAGTGGACCGGAAAGGTGCACGAAGTAACGTTGGGAGGCAGTAATGGCCGCAAGAGCGTGGTCGTGGGGGGCGAGACTGCCCTGCCCTTCCTACACTTTGAGGGTGCGATGCCTAATAAACCTTTGATCGCCATAGAGGTTCAGGACCGCAATCCGACTGATTGGTCGCCTCACCTGATTTCCGCCTGGGGCGATGTGCTCGCGGACACTGGGGCCTGGGCGAAGAAGGCCGTGGAGTACGGCGCGGATATTATTGCGCTGCGCCTCAGAAGCGCCCACCCTGAAGAGGCTGACACCGGTGCTGATGAAGCGAGGAAAAGCACGGATAAGGTTCTCTCTGCAGTGGATATCCCCGTTATCATCTTAGGACCTGGGGTGGCAGAAAAGGACAATAAGGTGCTGGTAGCCGCCTCAGAGGTTGCCAAGGGGCAAAGGATAGCTCTGGGAAACTGCGAGGAGAAGAACCATCGCACCATAGCAGCTAGCTGCATCGCTGATGGCCATGTCGCCATTGCCAAGACTCCCATCGAGATCAACCTGGCCAAGCAGCTTAATATCCTCCTTTGTGATGTTGGGCTATCGCCAGACTCTATCCTTATGGACCCCACTACCGGGGCTTTGGGCTATGGAATAGAATATTGCTACTCGGTGATGGAGCGGCTGCGCCTGGCGGCCCTCGGGGGGGACAAAATGGCAGCGATGCCCATGTTCTGCACCGCCGGCGAGGAGTCATGGCGTCAGAAGGAGTCAAAGGTTACTGAAGGTGTGCCCCCATCGTGGGGTGACCACCTGGAGCGCTCGTTGAGTTGGGAGGGGATAACTGCTGTTATGCTGCTTAACGCCGGAGCTAATATTGTAGTGCTCCGCCACCCCGCAACTGTGACGCTGGTAAAGGCCACCATCGATAAGCTGATGGCCACTTGATAGGAGGACTGCGAAATGGCACTCACTGGTATTGAGATCTATAAATTCTTGCCGAAAACCAACTGCAAAGAGTGTGGTTTTCCTACCTGCCTGGCCTTCGCCATGAAGCTGGCAGCTAAGGGAGTGGAACTTTCCCTCTGCCCCTATGTTTCCGAGGAGGCCAGCCAGGCACTCGAGTCCGCTTCTCGTCCCCCGATCCGCCTGGTCACCGTTGGTTCAGGTGATCGGAAGATCGAGGTGGGCAATGAGGTGGTTATGTTCCGCCATGAAAAGACCTTTTATCGCCCGCCGGGATTCGTGATTAAGATTAAGGATACCGACTCTGCTGATGAAATTGCCAAGCTCGTCGGTGAGGTCACCGGCTACAGTGTGGAACGGGTAGGCATGGAGCTCAAGATGGATGGCTTCGCTATTGAGAATGCGTCCAATAATGGCGAAAACTTCGTTAAATGCGTGGAACTGGTCAAATCCAAAACCGATCTCCCCTTGGTTCTTATGTCAAGTGACCCTGCGGTTATGGACCTGGCCTTGGAAAAGGTAGCCGGCGCCAAGCCGCTCATCTACGCCGCCACCAAGGAAAACTGTGATCAGATGGTGGAGCTGGCCAAGAAACATCAGTGTCCGCTGGTGGTCTCTGAGCCCGCGGGGTTGAGCGAGCTTGCGGATTTGGTGGCGAGGGTGACAGACGCCGGTGTGGAGGACGTGGTCCTTGATCCCGGTGCCCGTGAATTTGGACAGTCCCTCGCCGCCCTGACCCAGATTCGGCGCCTGGCCATCAAGAAGAGCTTCCAACCTTTGGGCTATCCGGTTATTACCTTCCCCGGCGAGGGGTCGGCCAGC
>SOIC01000001.1 GCA_004377275.1 Dehalococcoidia bacterium | reverse complement strand
CTGCGCGTCGAAAAGCGGATCGCGGGACTCTATGTAATCATCGACCCCGAGGCGCTGGGGGGAAGGGATGAAAGGGAAGTCTGCCGCCAGGCGATACGCGGTGGGGCGAAGGCGATCCAATTACGGGACAAGAAGCGGAGCAAGGCGGAGATACTCGCCGCAGTGCAGAAGCTTGGGGAGGTCTGCGCGCAACATGATGTGCCCTTCATATTGAATGATTACCTCGATATTGTCCTCGCCTCCGGAGCCGATGGGCTTCACCTGGGGCAGGGTGACCTGCCGGTCTCCGTAGCGCGCCGCTTGTTGCCCATCGATAAAATTCTGGGCTGCTCCGCCACCACTCTCGAAGAGGCGCTTGAGGCTGAGGCTGATGGTGCTGACTATATTGCGGTGGGCGCCATTTACCCCACCCCTTCCAAAGCGGGCGCTATCGTGGTTGGGCTGGAGCGGCTTCGCCAGATAAGGGAGGCAATATCGCTCCCCGTCGTCGCCATCGGGGGCATTGATGGGGAAAACGCTCCTGCGGTGGTCGAGGCCGGGGCGGACGCCATCGCAGTAATCAGCGCTGTCTGTGGCGCAGCGGATGTGGAGGAGGCAGCACGAAAGTTAGCCGAGAGGATGGAGGTGAAGTAAATGGCAAAGCTAACAGCGAGACTGGAACTGATCGCGGAGAAGGCACGCACCACCCTGTCATCCAAGGACGCTGCTCGGGAGAAGGCGCTTCGGTCTTCCCGCGATGCCGTCCGCCACTGCGCGGATGCAATCCGCGCAGTTCACCGCGGCGAATACAATGAGGCAAAGAAGGGGCTATCCTCTGCCCGCAAGCTCCTCAAAGAGCTGGACGAGACGCTAAAGGAGCACCAGGAGTTCCTCTACACCGGTTTCGTCTACACCGCCCAGAAGGAATATGCTGAGGGGTGTGCCACCCTTGGCCTGATCTCGGAGGATACGCTCCCCGATCCCGACGAACTGGGCGTGGGCTACGCCGCCTATCTAAACGGCCTCGGGGAGACGATCGGGGAGCTGAGGCGCCACATCCTTGATACCATCAGGAAGGGGGACATCGCGCGCTGCGAGGAGCTGCTCGCGGCGATGGATGACATCTACGGGGTGCTGGTAACGATGGACTTCCCCGATGCCATGACCGGCGGGCTGAGGAGGACTACCGATTCGGTGAGGGGCATTCTGGAGAGGACCAGGGGCGACCTGACGATCGCCGTCAGGCAGCGGGAACTAGAGGAGAAGCTAGCCAACCTGGAGAAAAAACTAACATAGGAGGTTAGTGAGTATGGACCCAATATTTTATGCGGTAATCGCGGGAGTGCTGGGGCTTGGCTTTGCCCTGTTCCTCACCCTCTACGTATTGCGGCAGGACCAGGGCAGCGAGAGGCTGAGAGAGATATCGGCAGCCATCAAGGAGGGCGCCATGGCCTTCCTGCGAAGGGAGTATCAGATACTGGCCATATTCGTTGTGGTGGTCGCCATCGCGCTGGGCTTTATTATCAGCGGATGGGCTGCCTTCGCCTTCGTTTTCGGTGCCGTCAGCTCCGCGATTGCCGGCTTTATCGGTATGAACATAGCCATCAGGGCCAATTCCAGGACGGCCGCCGCTGCCGCCCAGAGCCTGAACCAGGGGCTGCGGGTGTCATTCCGCAGCGGCGCGGTGATGGGTATTTGCGTCGTCGGCATTGGCATACTGGGCTTAAGCATCCTCTATTTTGCTTTCAATGGACACGTTGACTTCCTTCAGATTATCCCCGGCTTCGGCTTCGGTGCCTCGCTGGTGGCCATCTTCGCCAGGGTTGGTGGCGGCATTTATACCAAGGCGGCGGATACCGGCGCTGACCTGGTGGGCAAGGTGGAGCAGGGTATCCCCGAGGACGACCCGCGAAACGCCGCCGTGATCGCCGACTTCGT
This sequence comes from Dehalococcoidia bacterium, assembly GCA_004377275.1. Taxonomy (GTDB): domain Bacteria; phylum Chloroflexota; class Dehalococcoidia; order E44-bin15; family E44-bin15; genus E29-bin15. Next base: position 13,267 of record SOIC01000001.1, on the reverse strand, counting down.
GGGCGATAACGTTGGCGATGTTGCTGGCATGGGTGCCGACCTCTTCGAGTCTTATGTAGACGCTATCATCGCTACCATGGCGCTGAGTATGGTGGCAGTGACCGCCGCCTTATTCGCCGGGACTGCGGACGAGGCACAGAGAGCAGCATGGCACCTGCCGATGCTGGTTGCTGCCGGGGGTATAATCGCCTCCCTTATCGGCGTATTTCTGGTGAGGGTGGGCGAGAAGCCAGAGATGAAGGCACTGCTCGGTGCGCTGCGCCGTGGCACCTTTTCCGCATCCATCCTGGCCGCCGGTTCTGCTGCCCTGGTGGTATACTTACTCGGTGCCCAGTGGGCGGTACTGTGGGCCATCCTCACCGGTCTAAGTGCCGGTGTTTTAATCGGGGAGAGCACCAACTACTTTACCTCCTACAGCTTCGGGCCGACGCGGCGCATCGCCAAGGCGTCCCAGACGGGCGCGGGCACCAACATAACCAGTGGATTCGCCAACGGTCTGATGAGTACCTTACCCCCCATTATCATAATAGCCGTGGCCATCATCATCGCCTATTACTTCGCCGACATGTATGGCATCGCCATCGCCGGCATCGGCATGCTGGCCACGCTAGGGGTAACCCTGGCCACTGATGCGTATGGCCCGGTGGCGGATAACGCCGGCGGGATCGTGGAGATGTCGGATCTGCCCCCGGAGGTCCGGGACCGCACCGATGCCCTCGATTCCCTGGGTAATACTACAGCGGCGACAGGTAAAGGTTTCGCTATCGGGGCGGCGGCCCTTACCGCCTTGGCGCTGATGCTTTCTTACACCACAGCTGTAAACGTGAGCGTGGTAGACCTGCTAAAACCTGCAGTGATAGCGGGGATATTCCTCGGCGTCCTCATGCCGGCCCTGTTCTGCGCGCTGACCCTGAATGCGGTAGGCCGGACCTCCTTCGCCATAATCAATGAGGTTCGCCGCCAGTTCCGTGAGATAAAGGGGATCATGACTGGTGAGGCAAAGCCGGAGTACGGGAAGTGCGTCGATATCTGCACCAAGGCAGCGCTCAAGGAGATGATCGCTCCGGGACTACTCACGGTAGGGATCCCTGTCGTCGTTGGCTTCGTGCTGGGGCCGGAGGCCCTTGCTGGCTTTCTTATGGGCGCCGTTGCCACCGGTTTCCTCATCGCCGTAATGATGGCCAATGCCGGTGGCTCGTGGGATAACGCAAAGAAGTGGATAGAGACGGGCCAATACGGTGGGAAGGGATCGGATGCGCATAAGGCGGCGGTGGTCGGCGATACCGTAGGCGACCCTTTTAAAGATACGTCAGGGCCTTCGTTGAACATCATGATAAAGCTGATGGCTATTGTGGCGCTGGTGCTAGCGCCGGTGCTCAAGGACGTTACCGGTATCCTGGACTAGCTGACCAGGAAAGGGTTATAGCGGCGCTCGGTAGCGATGGTGGTCTGGGGTCCGTGCCCGGGGTAAACCACGGTTTCATCGGGCAGGGTCATGAGCTTGCTGTTGATGCTATCGATTAGCTGCTGGTGGCTGCACCCGGGGAAGTCGGTGCGGCCAATGCTGAAATTGAACAGGGTATCTCCTACGAAGACCATCCCATGCCCATAGAGGGAGATGCCACCGGGGCTGTGCCCCGGGGTGTGGAGCACGGTGAAGCTTAGGTCGCCGACCTCGATGGTGTCGCCATCCTTGAGCGGCATATCCGGCTTCGGGAGTGGCTCCGCGGAGCCACTCATGAAGAGGCCCATGACGTGGGCCATCCCCGACGCGATCATCCCGGCAGACTCAGCCTCATGCATGGCGAAGGGGGCGCCGGTATCCGCTTTGATCTGGTGAAGCGCCATAATGTGGTCGGGGTGGGAGTGGGTGGCGACAATTAGCTTGATGGTGAGGCCGAGCTGGCGTACATTATCCATTATGGTCTCCGCCTCGGCGACTGGGTCAAGGATGAACCCCTCCTTGGTCTTCTCCGAGCCGACGATGTAGCAGTTGGCGAGGAAGGGACCCAGTTCCAGCGCTTTTAATAGCATTGCTCTATTCTTTACTATTCGTGCTTACCTGTCAAGCCTTTGACATTTGGCGGCAAAACTGTTAATTTTTGGTAGCTAAAGGTATCGGGGGAAAGCGATTGAAAGTAGATATGGATAAGTTAGTCTCCCTGTGCAAGCGGCGGGGCTTTATATTCCAGTCGAGCGAGATCTATGGCGGCCTCTCCGCCTGCTGGGACTACGGGCCGCTGGGGGTGGAGCTGAAGCGCAATATCAAAGAGATGTGGTGGCGAGACATGGTGCGGGAGAGGGACGACATGGTGGGCCTGGATTCGAGCGTGCTGATGCACCGCGCCGTGTGGACGGCCAGCGGCCACGAGGAGGGTTTCTCTGACCCGTTGATGGAATGCAAGGCGTGCCACCGGCGCTGGCGTGCCGACGATACCAAGGACAGCCGCTGCCCTGAATGCGGCGGCGAGCTTACCGAGCCCCGCATGTTCAACCTTATGTTCAAGACCTTCTTCGGACCGGTGGAGGAGGAGGCGGCGGTGATCTACCTGCGCCCGGAGACTGCACAGGGCATCTTCGTCAACTTCGCCAATGTGGTGGATACCGCGCGCAAAAAGCTTCCCTTTGGCATCGCCCAGATCGGCAAGGCATTCCGCAACGAGATCACTACTGGAAACTTTATCTTCCGCTGCCGCGAGTTCGAGATGATGGAGATCGAGTTCTTCGTAAAGCCGGACACCGCCGGGGAGTGGTTCAGCTACTGGCTCGAGGAGCGCCAGAACTGGTATATCAAGCTGGGGATAAACAAGGAGAACCTTCGCCTGCATCAGCACGGCGAGGATGAGCTGGCTCACTATGCCCGCGTTTGCTATGACATCGATTACCTCTTCCCCATGGGCTGGTCAGAGCTAGAGGGCATCGCCGACCGCGGCGACTTCGACCTGGCGCAGCATGCCAAGCACAGCGGCAAAGACCTCAGCTATTTTGACCCTGACAGCGGGGAGCGCTTTCTTCCTTATGTCATCGAGCCCTCAGCGGGGGTAGACCGCGCCGCGCTTGCCTTCCTGGTCGACGCCTATGATGAGGAGCCGGACAAGAATGAGATCCGTGTGCTGCTGCGCCTTCACCCCGACCTCGCCCCGATAAAGGTCGCCGTCCTCCCCTTGAGCCGCAACGAGACCCTCGTCCCTATGGCCAAGGATGTCTACGCCTCAGTGAGGAAGTGCTTCACCGCGCAGTACGATGATGCCCAGAGCATTGGGCGGCGTTACCGCCGGCAGGACGAGATTGGCACCCCGCTTGCGGTCACCATTGACTTTCAGTCGCTTGAGGACAGCCAGGTTACCATCCGCGAGCGCGACAGCATGAAGCAGATCAGGGTGCCGGTTGCGGAGCTCACACGAACGCTGGAGCTAAAACTCTCCGGCGAGCCCCTTGAAGTCCTGCCCCCCGGCGGCAAATACTGGCTCGGGTTTGAGGGGTGAGTGGTAATAGCTATGCCTTCTGCAATTGCAGAGCAGACAATCGAGGAGCATGAGGAACTGCTCAACCTCATCAATGAATTAGAATCAGCACTGACAAACTTTCCACGGGATATTGTATGGGGTAGTTCATCGTGGGCACAAGATCATGACTTCTTGGACTTTGTTCGTGTCCAGAGAATATCACTCACATCTGCAAGAGAAAGCGTGCTAAAAGGCTTCTATCGAGAAGCCTACAATACAATTAGGATGATATTGGAAGGCTATCTGTTACTTCGACTCATAGGCACCTGTGATAGATATCCCACGTGGTATCGCGTACGACGAGTCAAGGGCGATAGAAGCCTGGACGACGCTAAAGCTAGATTCAAGTACGACGCACAAAAGACCCTGACGGATCTGGTGAAGATTGAGGATGAAGATAAGAATACGATTGTGTTAATCCGACGAGGAATACGAATTCTTGATGAACAAGGAAACGACACAGGAGTTATATTTCCTTACTATCTAGCAGCATGGCAGCGATATCAGCCAGTGGAACACTTCCTCAAGAAACTAGAGGTGCAGAAGGAATTGTTACCAGAATGGGCGGTCTTCAAGAGTGTAAGGGCTAAGTTGAGTGATGTGGACCACCGATATTTATACATGAAGCTATTTACCTTCGATAGCATGGTCAGGAATCTTCGTTTGAATGGCGTACTAAGTATAAAAACGACAGCACGAGTCACAGTTCACTATAATTTTCTTAGTGGATTTACGCACTCCTTAAAACACGCAGTCAGCATCTCGCAACCCTGGCACTCTTTTGCCGCCGCAAACGCCGACATGTTTTATAATCACTACAAAAGCGAACTGGCTCTGCTCTATGTGTGTCATCTCCTCGCAATGCACTTGGAATCGGAGCTTGACTATTTCAAGCGTTGGCGTGCATTGACTGTCAGGAATGTACACGAAATCTACCGTCCTCTTTGCGAAAAAGTTCACCAAGACTTTGACTATTTCTGGTTCATCTTCAACAAACCACATGCGTTTGACAAATACCAACAGGCTAACCGTAAATGCAATTATAAAAAGGGTATCATTTACCGTCCTGAAGATATTAGGTCTAGTGATGTCCGCTACTATGATGACCCGTTAGATAGATTGCTGAATATGCATCAGTCCATGCGGGAGTTGAGTACAGGCAATGTATTTGACAGCCCATTCCCAAGAGATGATGCCCGATTCCCCATACGGTGATAATCTTCCCTGCATCCATGTTATAACGTGTTATAATATATTTGTGTAAATGTGTACCACACATGTAAAGCCCTCTGTTGACACACCTCACTGGCAAAGGCTATAATCAATCGGCCGGCTAATTTAAACCACCAACCACCATATAAATAGGGAGTGAGCATGACTACAAAGGGAGAGAAGAAAAAGAAAGAGATAAGCCTGGACAGGACTAAGAAAGACCAGATCACCAAGAAAACGACCGAGAGCGGCTTTGAACTCAAGCCCTCCTACGGCCCGCGGGACCTGCAGGACTTCGTCTACGAGAGGGACTCCGGAAACGACGGGGAGTACCCCTACCTGCGCGGCCTTTACCCGGGGATGTATCGTAACATCCTATGGGTTAGTGCCCAGGCACTAACCCGCGAAACGCCGGAGAAGAGCAGGATGGAGCAGGAGGTCATCTGGGAACACGGCGCCGCCACCTTCTATTTCTCATCCGGCGATGTCAACAGGACCGGCCTCGACCCCGACCACCCGCTGGCTAAATACGATATCGCCTACTCTCCGGAGAACTACTCCTATAAGAGGATGGAGAGGTCCCTGCAAGGGATCAAGCTGGAGGAGGGAATCTATACCTTCCACGGAGCCTCGTCACAGCAGGATGACGTGCTCTGCGTTGCCCAGCTGGCCACCATCGCCGACCTGTGGGGCGCGGATAAGACCAAGATCAGGGGCTCGTGCATCAACGACCCCATAGATAATATGGCAACCGCTTTCAGCATCGACTTCCCCTTCGAGATCGGCATGAGGCTACATGGCGATCTCACCGAGTACATCGTCAGGGAGATGCCCACATTCTCCCCCTTCGCCGCCATCGCCTACGACCTGTGGGAGGCGGGCTGTAACTCGGTGCAGCAGCTGGGCATCATACTGTCCACGCTCACTGCCTACCATCAGATAGCGCTGGACCGCGGTATACCGTTCGAGCAGGTGGGTCGCAGGGCTACTATCAGCATGGCCTCATCCATGGACTTCTTCGAGACGGTATGCCGGATTCGGGCAGCGAGGAGGATGTGGGCCCGGATCGCTAAAGAGAGATTTGGGGCAAGCGATCCAAAGCTGTGCCGCCTGCGCATAGCTATCAGGACCCCGGGCCAGACGATCACCCGCCAGCAGCCGTTGAACAACATCGCGCGCATCGGCTTCCAGGCGCTGGCCGCGGTGCTCGGCGGAGCCAGCGCGGTGGACTACGCTAGGCATGACGAAGCCTTCTGCATTCCATCAGAGGAATCGTCGATGGTATCGCTGGCGCTGAACCACATCATCGCCCAGGAGACCGGTGTCGGCCTCACCGCTGACCCCCTCGGCGGCTCCTACTATGTAGAGTGGCTCACCAACAAGCTGGAGGAGGAAGCCAATAAACTGATGAAAGAGATAGAGGACATGGGTGGGATACTTAAGGTCGCCGAGAGCGGCTGGCTGCGTCGGTTGGTCAACAGTGCCCGCGATGAGCGGATGTTGGCGTTAGAGAAGGGCGAACAGATCCAGGTGGGCGTGAACTACTTCAGGCTGCCGGATGAGAAGGAACCGGAAATCGTGGAATACGAATTTGACGATATGGACAAGCTCCAGGCCGATCTGTTGGAAGAGGTAAGGCAGTACAAGGCAAACCGCGATATCCAGAAGACCCGTCAAGCACTGCTCACCCTCAGGGAGAAGGCCAAGACCAAAGAGAACCTCATGCCCTACATCGTCAACTGCTTCAAGGCCGATGCTACCCGATCGGAGATATTGGGCATGATCCGCGAGGCCTACGGCTACACCTACGATACAGTGGATATGATCGAGAGGCCAGAGTTCCTAAACTAGTGGCTCATGGCGTCTAAGACTACCGGAGGTGAAAGTGGACAAATCGGACAGAAAAATACGTGTTTTAGTAGCCAAACCCGGTACCGATTCTCATTACCGAGGTGCCGAGCTTCTGTGCCAGATACTCAGGAACGCCGGGATGGAGGTGATCTACACCGGCAGGTACCAGACCTCGGACATGATTGTAAACACAGCGATTGCGGAGGACGTAGACGTGGTGTGCCTCAGCTCACTGGCATGGTCGCAAGAGAAATACTATATCGAAGTCGCCAACATGCTCAAGGACAAAGGCTCAGATACATGTGTGGTAGGCGGAGGCATCATTTCTAAGAAGGCCATACCGAAACTGAAGGAGGCCGGGGTTACCGGGCTATATGGCCCGGGCACACCCAATGATGTGATCATCAAGCACATCACGGAGCGGGTAAAAAAAGAAAGGTGGCATGAGAATTAGCTCCAGGACCCGGTTCGATGGGATTTAAAAGGAGGCTTTATAATGCAAACTGAGCAGCACTTTTCAGCGTCAGGGATTCCGATAAAGGATATCTATACCCCAGAGGATACGAAAGACCTCGACTATGACAAAGACCTCGGCATTGCTGGGGAACCCCCCTTTACCCGGGGTCCATATCCCACAATGTATCGCGGGAAGGTATGGACCATCAGGCGGTTGACCGGTTTCAACACGCCAGAGGATTCCAACAAGCTCTACCGTGAGCAATATGAGCTTGGACAGACTGGTTTCTCGGTGGCGCCGGACATCACCACTGCCATTGGGGTCGATGCTGATGACCCTATGGTCGAATACGAGATCGGCCATTCCGGCTTGCCGTTGAATACTATTGAGGATGTGGACGTAGCCTTCGATGGTCTGCCTATAGACCGGGTATCCACGTATCTGGCGGAGAGGGGACCGATAACGGCTATGTATTTCGCCGTGGCCGAGAAGAGGGGAATAGACCTAAAGCAGCTGAGAGGCACAACTGCAGGCTGCATGATTAGTTGGGGTGTTCTGAACATTCCACTACAGCCACCACCTAGAGGATACCGGAGATATGGCGCAGACTTTATCGAGTGGTGCAGCGAGGTTGCCCCCATGTGGAATCCAATATGCCATGACTCCTATAATGTTCGCGACCTCGGACTGAATGCATACGAGGAACTGGGCATGCTCTTCGCTTCTGCCATAGATTTCGTCGAGGAGGAGAAGCGGCGGGGGAGGATCCCTCTAGACCGCTTCGTGAGACGTTTCGCCTTCAATACAGCAGCCCACAATGACTTCTTTGAGGAAATAGCCAAGATACGAGCGGCACGGCGTATCTGGTACAAGATCGTTACCGAAAGGTATGGCATACAGGATCCCAACTGCGCCAAGTTCCGCGTTCACGTTCAATCTTCAGGCTCCACCCATACCGCTCAGGAGCCGTATAACAACCTCATCCGCATTGCCTACCAGACGCTTGCCGCTGTTCTGGGTGGAGCTCAGTCGATACATGCCAATGGATACGACGAGGCGGTTTGCCTGCCTACGGACCAGTCGATGCTGCTCTCTATTAGGACCGAGCAGATCGCCGCACTTGAAACCGGTGTAACAAACACGATTGACCCTCTTGGTGGTTCCTATTACGTTGAGTCGCTGACCAATGAATTGGAAGAGCGCACCTGGGAATATATCAAGATGATAGAAGACATGGGCGGAATGGCACAGGCCATGCAGGACGGTTGGTACCACAGACTTCTCAGGGAGAAGCCGATTGAGCGGCAACAAAAGGTGGATTCCGGTGAGATCCCGATTGTTGGCGTGAATACCTTCCGCTCCGAGAAGGAACCCTACAAGGTGCCCATTTTCAAGCCGGACCCGGCAGCATCACGGGAAATTCAGGCTGAGAAGCTAAGGAAGTTCAGGGAAAAGCGTGATAAAGCAAAACACGCTGAGGCTATGAAGAGACTGGTCGAGGCCTGCAACAGCGACGAGAATGTTTACCCGTACGTTTTTGAGGCGGTGAAAGTGGGTGCCACCTTTGGAGAGGTATCGAAGGCACAGGTCGATGCCTATGGGGTATGGCCCTATCCAATAGGACTCTAAACGGAGCCTGCGATATGGATGAGAGCAAGGTTAAGATCCTAATGGTCAAGGCAGGGCTGGAGGGGCACTGGGCTGGGCTGATCGTGGTCAGTAATGCGCTGCGAAATGCCGGCTTTGAGGTCATCTATGGCGGCAACATGACGCCGGTGGAGGTCGCTGCGACGGCTGCACAAGAGGATGTCAACGTAGTGGGGATCAGTAGTCTAACCGCAAACTATATGCTTACGGTTCCCGCAGTCATCAAGGGGCTTAAAGAGCGGGGCAAGGGTGATGTGTTACTGCTCCTGGGCGGGACAATCTATGAGGATGATTTCGATGCGCTCAAGAAAATGGGCGTTGCGGGAATCTTTACCCCGGGAACGCCGATGGAGGAAATCATCAACTTTGTCCGAGAGAAAACCTCGGCTAAGGTAAAATAGAGGTCAGCACGCCGAAAAGCTGGCCGATGATAAACGAACGGCTATCTATTTCGATAGCCGTTTGAAATATTATACCGGCTTCATCCTTTGGGACAGATTTCTAAAAACTCCGATTTAAGCTGCGCTGGGCAGTAGCCAGAGAATTGATTGAGCGTCACGCGAATATCACTGTTCAGGTCCAGCCCAACGCCCGGCATAGCCAAGCGCTGGGATTTGAGGATGGTATCTTGCACGTCAAGATCGCGGCGCCGCCGGTGAAGGGAAAGGCTAATACAGAGCTTGTCAAGTTCTTGAGCCGGCTCCTCGGGGTGAGCAAGGGCAGCATAACGATAGAACGCGGGCTTACCGGCAGAAGGAAGGTCATCGCTATTGCCGGGCTCGACCGGGACCAGATTATAGAGCGTATAAAGAGGTTGGGGGCGTAATCCCGAGAATGAGAATCCTTCACTTCGCCGACCTGCACCTGGGGGTAGAGAACTATAGCGGGGGCATCAACCCCGAGACTGGGCTCTCATGGCGCCTCCACAGTTTCCTCGCCGCCCTCGATGAGGTTGTGGCATACGCCCTAAACAATGACATTGACCTCGTTCTCTTCTGCGGCGATGCCTATAGGAGCCGCGAGCCATCTCAGACCCACCAGCGAGAGTTCGCCCGCCGCATCTGGAAGCTGGCATCGGCCGGCATTCCCGTCTTCCTCCTCATTGGCAACCACGACCTCCCTAATGCCATCGGTCGCGCCACCACGATGGAGATTTTTCGCACACTGGAAATTGAAAATGTTATCGTGGCCAATGCCCCAGGTAATTACCGAGTGGAAACAAAAGCGGGGCCTCTTCAGGTGGTGGCCTTGCCCTGGGCGAGGAGGAGCGCCCTGCTGAGCCGGGAGGAGACAAAGAACCTCACCTTCGATGAGGTGAATGAGCGGCTGGAGAGAATCATCACCGACCGCCTCAACCAGGAGGTCGCGGCGCTGGAACAGGGTCTGCCTGCCATCCTCGCCGCCCATGTTTCCCTTTCCAATGCCAAGTATGGCTCGGAGCGGGGCATGATAATGGGGCACGATTATGTGCTGCTACAAAGCAATGTGGCAAACCCCGCCTTCGATTACGTCGCCCTGGGCCATATCCATAAGCAGCAAGTGCTTTGCGAAAATCCACCCGTGGTCTACCCCGGGAGTCTCCAGCGCATCGACTTCAGTGAAGAAGAGGACGAAAAGGGGTTCTTCGTCGTTGAGATTTTTCCCAAGAAGCAAGAAAGGCGGGTATCCTTTGAGTTCCATCCGGTGAGGGCGCGGCGCTTCCTCACAATCAGGGTAAATGTCGGTGTCCAGGAGGCCGACCCCACTCAGGCGGTACTCAGTGCCATTGCCCGCCATGATGTAACCGATTCCATTGTGCGGGTCCAGGTGGCGATCACAGAGCGGCTCGCCGGGCTGCTCAGTGAGGGGGAGATCCGCAGGGCGCTAAAGGAGGCCCACTTCATCGCTGCTATTGCCCGGGATGTGGCGCGGGAGCGCCGTCAGCGGATGGCGGGCTGGTCCGCCGAGGGGATAACCCCTCGTGAGGCGCTCAAGGCTTATCTAGAGGTGAAGAAGCCTGAAGTAGAGCCCAAATTGCTTCTGGAGTATGGCGAGAGGCTTATACAGGAGAGCGAATCGGAGGAGTGAAAGGGGTGAGGGGAGCGGGGAGAGCGAAAAAAGCCTATAGTCCAGCCACGATCCTGTCATAGCCCTCAACAATGCTTCTCACCACATCGCCGGCGCTCACGATCCCGTCGATCATACCGGCCACCGCACCGCATATCACCTGATCGCGAACAGTATCTCCCTGCTGCATTGCCGCATCCGCTGACTCAGGAGATGGTACGGTTAATAGTTTTTCGGATGAAGCGCCAGCGTTCTCTGTCTCTTGAACATGCTTCGTCAACTCACTTTTTAAGCCCCTGATGGGTAAAGATCCCCGCCCGGTGATCACAGTAGAGGTATCGCTGGCTGCGATAATGGCATTTTTGTAGTTTTGGTTAGCAATACATTCATGGGTAGCGATGAAGCGGGTGCCCATCTGCACCCCCTCCGCCCCCAGGGCGAGGGCGGCAGCGAAACCCCTGGCATCGCAGATGCCTCCGGCGGCAAGCACTGGGATGCTCACTGCATCCACCACCTGGGGGATTAGGACAAAGGTAGTGAGCTCATCGGGGCTATTGATTCCCCCTGACTCATATCCCTCAGCGATCACCGCATCCACGCCGTTCCTCTCGGCCCCCTTGGCATGTCTCACTGAGGCCACCACATGGAGAACCCTGACCCCGTGCTCCTTCAGGTAGCCAGTATGAAGGGCCGGGCTTCCTGCCCCCATAGTGACTACCCGAACGCCCTCCTCAATAACGATATCGATCAGGCTACGGTCCTCTCCAATTAGCGCTATAGAGAAATTCACCCCGAAGGGCTTATCGGTGAGGCTTCTCGCCTTTCTTATCTGGTTCCTGAGGTTCTCGGCAACCTTTCCCCAGTCGGGCTCCCCGGCGTTGGGGCTGATTATGCCCAGCCCCCCGGCATTGGAGACGGCGGCTGCCAGCTCGGCGTTGGCGATCAGGCTCATCCCCCCTTGAATTATGGGATACTCAATACCCAAAAGCTCGCAGACCCTTGTCTTCTTCACCTATCCCCCCTTTCATTTGGAGATTTACTTTAGACTGGTCACCACCCTGGAGTAGTCCTCAACAATGCTTCTTACCACATCGCCGGCGCTCACGATCTCATTGATGACCCCGGCGATGGCACCGCAATAGAGCTCGCCTTCTTCCATCTTGCCCTCTAATTGGCCTATTCGCGACGGGGCGAAACCAATGAACGCTAGAAGCTCCTCTGCAGTGGCCCCCTGACGGTCCAGCTCGGCGACCTTTGCCAAGAACTCGTTTTTGAGCCCTCGTGTGGGGGCAAGCCTTCTTCCGGTGACCATTGTCCCTGTGTCGGTAGCGGCTACGATCCCGTCCTTAAAACTCTGGTGGGCGACACACTCATGGGTGGCGACGAAGCGGGTGCCCATTTGTACCCCCTCCGCCCCTAAGGCCAGAGCAGCAACAAAGCCCCGCGCATTGGCGATTCCCCCGGCGGCAACCACCGGGATGCTCACCGCATCCACCACCTGGGGGACGAGGACGAGGGTGGGAAGCTCGTCGAAGCCATTGTGCCCGCCGGCCTCGAAACCCTCGGCAATAACCGCGTCCACCCCGCTTCTTTCAGCGCCCCTGGCCTGCCTTACCGAGGCCACCAAATGAAGAACCGTGATCCCTGCTTCCTTCAGGCGAGGGGTGTAAATAGCGGGGTTGCCGGCAGCGGTAGTTACCACCTTTATCCCCTCTTCAATTACTACACCGATCAACTCCTCAATCCCCGGAATCTGCACCACAAGGTTTACCCCAAAGGGCTTATCGGTGAGGCTTTTCGCCGTTCTGATCTGGCTTCTCAGGTTCGCCATCAGGTCATCCTCTAACCTCATCACAGCGTTGGGGCTGATTATGCCCAGCCCTCCGGCATTAGAAACGGCAGCGGCCAGCTCAGCGTTGGCAATCCATGTCATCCCCCCCTGGATTATGGGATACTCTATTCCCAGTAGCTCGCAAATCCTCGTCCTTTTCACAGGTATTCCCCTTTTACCGACTCTCAGCATTCTATTCGCAGGAGAAGAGCGCTGTCAAGGCTAAGAAGCCCCCGATGTTGACGATGGGGATATGGTGAGGTAGAATTCTATCCGAGGATAAGGAGGGATAATGAAACGTGATCTTATGGAAATCCTCGCCTGCCCACTGTGCAAGGGAACCCTGAAGCTTACCGTTGAGGAGGAGGATGAGCAAGAGGTCATCAAGGGCTCCCTGTATTGCGAAAGTTGCGCGGCAACCTATCCCATAGAGGACACTATCCCAAATCTACTCCCGCCGGAGCTTCGCACCTAAAATATAGGAGGTAGCATGCAGAAGTCTCGCATAGTTGGTGTGCTGATTTGCTTGGGAACCCTTTTAGCAGGGGTTGCCTTTATCGCTGGGATAGTCCTGCAGCGCGACCTGGTGGTCTGGGCCATTGCGGTTCCGGTGATCATTGGCTTTTTTGTAGTGCTGATGCTGGGATTCTGGATCGGGTGGATCATGGCAGTGACCGCGATCGAGGCCCCGCCAGAGATCACCGAGGAGTCAGAATC
>SOIC01000045.1 GCA_004377275.1 Dehalococcoidia bacterium | reverse complement strand
GCTTTGCCACCTGGCAGGCGACCAGATTATCCTCATCCTCGTCGGTCACCGCAATAAACATGTCCGCCCGCTCCGTCCCCGCCTCGGCCAGGGTTCGCGCCTCGCAGCCATCGCCGCGAGTACAAACACTGCCCAACTGCTCGGCGATGAGTTCACATTTTTTGGCGTCTTTCTCCAGAACGAGAACCTCATGTCCCTCGCTCAAAAGGGCCTGGGTGAGGTAATATCCCACCTTGCCGCCGCCGACTACGATAATATACATTAAAGCCCCCTTAGCCCACGACTTTATCTCGCAGAAGTTGCGCCGCTACCGTGGTGGGGCTGATGGTTTCCAGCCCCAGGGTTTTATAAAGCTCTTCACGGAGGGGATCATAGATGCGACAAACCACCTTGGGCACATTAAACACGTGTTTCGCTATCTGAGCAGCCATCACATTACGATTATCTCCCTGGGTCACGGCAACGAAGGCATCGGCCTCCTCGATCCCCGCTTTTTTCAGGTATTCCTCATCGGTGCCATCACCCACCAAGGGTGTGCCTTCAAAGGATGGAGGAAGCCGACGAAAGCTGTATGTATCGGTATCTAGAATGGCAACCTTATGGCCAGCTTCTTCTAATAGTGCCGCAAGCTGGGCACCTACCCTGCCGCACCCCATGATCACTACATTCATTTCTCAACCTCCCCCATTGGTCCCCTCCAGACCAGCACCGGGCACGGGGCATTCCGCAGCACATAGGGTACGGTATCTCCCATGTCAAATTCACCGAAGCGCTTCTTATATTCCAGGCCCATGATGATCATGTCCACGCCCCGCTCCACTGCCTCATCCACTATGGCAGGCCCGATCTCCCGTGCCTGAAGGATCTCCGTTTCCACCTGGCAATCCATCATATCAGCGATCTTATCGGCATTAGCAAGCACATTTTCCCCACTTTGGGTCTCTGGCTCCACTTCCGCATCTAAGGGAAGGGTGCGACTCACCTGAATCACATGGACGACGTAGACCTTCCCTTTACTTCTCCGGGCAAGGACGCATGCGGTCCTAACAATATCGTCATCCGCCTTCTTCCCGGTTACCGGCACCAGAAACTTGGTGTACTTCACGCTCTCACCCCCCTGAACCGTTATCCGAAGGGCTTATTATAATCGCTGCATCAAAATCATGCAATACTATCTCCCCGCCGATTATCAACCCTCCCCTTTACGCCGCTCGATCTGGGTATCGATGAGCCTATCGGTAGTCTCCTTGAGAATCTCTAGCTCCTCTAATGACAGGTCATCCAGCCGCTCCAGGTTATACTCCACTGTGGAGATGATCTGTTTCATCGTTCCCTCCTTGCGCCGGGCGAAGTATACGGTGACGCTGGCGATTATCGCCCCATAGAAAATTACGCACCCAAGGACCGCCCATATGCCGCCGACTATTTGCCCAGCCCCGCTTACAGGTATAGGAGCTGTGCCCATTGATGTCATCGCTACTACCCCCCACCATAGAGCGTCGGTATA
>SOIC01000121.1 GCA_004377275.1 Dehalococcoidia bacterium | reverse complement strand
GTCTCAATCAACCCCCTAAATCCCCCAATCTTGGGGGACTTTTTAAAGCTGGGGGCACCTTTTTTTCAGCAGTCTCGAATAAATCGCCCTCCTCCTCCCCTTGATGTTGATTCCAAATGGGCTTCGCCCATTCAAGCTACCTTTTTAACACCCTCCCTAATCCACGCCCCAGACTCTCACTTCTCCATCCTCCAGGATATATACCGGTCCGGCATCTTTTTTCGCTTTTTTCGACCTTTTCTGAGGTGTCTTCTCCCAAGCGCGCAGTATATATTGATTGGTGGCTGTCAGAATCCCTATATCAATAATCTCCTCGGCCATCTTTCTCAGAAATCCCGGCAGCTTATAGCCCCGCGAATATAAGCGCACTAAAAACTCGAAGCGCTTTCTCAGCGCCCTGACTTGCTCCGCGGAGACGCCCTTTTGCTCTAGCACGCTGTCCTCATAATAGGTATCGATGTGTTTATCGGTCACAAAGCCTTCCCGCTTACATATCTCGTAGGACTTGGTCCCGGGATAGGGGTAGAAGATGGAGACGTGCATCACCTTCGGTCTCACCCTACCATTGAGCTTGATGGTGTCGAGGATCTGGGTCCTGGTTTCAAACGGCAGCCCGATCATATCGTAGCTCAGGGTCTGGATCCCCGCCTCATCGCAGCAGGCGAAGGCATTGATGATACGCTCGGTGCTCACATGGCGGTCGAGTACATTGCGGCGGATGTGGTCGTTGCCGCTCTCCAGCCCGAAGCGCATCAGCGAGCACCCCGCCGACTTCGCCATCTGGGCAATCTCCCGGTCCATCAGGTTGGGGTGGCAGTTCATCTCGAAAGGCAGCTTTATCCTTCTCCGATATTCCGTGACGAAATCGGCGAACCACTCTTTCTTCATCGGCAGAAGGTCGTCGTGGAAGACGTTGTACTCGACCTGGGGGAAGTTCCTGACCACCATCTCCACCTCTTCCACAATGCTTTCAACGCTGCGGAACCTGATATACATGTCGCCACCGTATAACTGCTTGATGGCATGATTGCAGCAGTAGGCGCAATTGTAGGGGCAGCCGCGAGAAGCCATGAAGGCGCCCCGCTTCATGAACTGAAGGTCAAAGCTATCCTTATACGGGAAGACCTCCCGATCGAGGAAGGGTAAGGCATCTAAGTCGGCAATGAGCGGCCGCAGCGGGTTTTTATGAATCTCTTCGCCCTTTTCGCTCTCTCCGCCCCCCGCACCCCTCTTAACCCATAGATTAGGGATGTTCGAAAAATCCTTTCCCTCTTCCAGCCCCTGGCACAGGTCGAAAAGTGGCTCT
This sequence comes from Dehalococcoidia bacterium, assembly GCA_004377275.1. Classification (GTDB taxonomy): domain Bacteria; phylum Chloroflexota; class Dehalococcoidia; order E44-bin15; family E44-bin15; genus E29-bin15. Next base: position 3,676 of record SOIC01000121.1, on the reverse strand, counting down.
TCCCCCTCTCCGCGGCAGACTACATCGATGCCCTCAACGGCGATCACTTCATCGGGGCACAGGGTGGCATGGACGCCGCCACAAATGGTCAGCGCATCGGAGTGACGCTTGGTGAGCAAGGCCAGCGGGGCTACATGGGGGAACGCGTTCGTCATTACAGAGAAGGCCACCACATCGGGGCGATTCTTTTCCAGGAAGTCGATATATTCCTCCTCAGCCACGTCGCCCATGAGATGGAAGAATTGGCACTCATGTCCCCCCCGCTTCAGATAGGCGATAAGCGAGGCGATCCCAACATGGAAGGGCCCCATAACCCGGTAGCTGGGGTCGATGTAAACGAAGGCGATTCTCATATGAGTCCTCCTTAAACTAGACCCTCCGCCCATACACCATAAACTCGAAGGCGAAACGCTTAAATAGCCAGGGCATCGCCTTCCCAAAGCGCTCCCATAAGCGAGCGATCGGCGCTGGGATCCCGGGAGGGGCGTGGGTAAGGGTTGCGAGTTTAAATCGGGAAATACCCTCTTTGGCGAGGATGCTCATCACCTCGCCGGCTGAGATGGCATCCTCATAGGGTGTGGGGTACCCCAATCCAGCGGGCAGGAGAAATCTGGGCAGGCGGGAGAGCATGTATTTGCTGGGCTCGGCAACGATGATATGCCCCCCCCGCTTGACCACCCTGGCCATAGATCGGAGTGGCTCGGCTACAGGGTGGGAGTGATGAATGGAGCCCTTGGAGAAGACCACATCGAAGGCCTCAGCGCGGAAGGGGAGCTGGCGGGCATCGCCACAGACACAGTTTTGTGCCCCGGTCCCCCTGAGGTCCTCCAGCGAATCGCTCACCACATCCAGGTTAACCACGAAGGCTCCCGCTTGCTCGAGGGGCAGCGACACCAGGCGGTCGTTTCCGCTCCCCACATAGAGCAGGCGCTTGCCACGAACCCCACCAGCCCTTTCCTGGAGAAAGCGGCACAGCCCTCGCGCCCCCTTTTCCGCATAGTCAGCGAATATCTCTGCCGCCCTGGAGTCGCTGTAGATTACCTCTTTACCCCAATTATAGAGGTGGTGTTCCCACATAAAGCGGTCGAGCTCCGGGCTGCCCCGGTCCCGCAAATCCTTTCCCTGGCGCATCGCTGCCATCAGTCTCTCCAGGTAGGCGTTTTTTTTCTGGAGTGTTGCGGCGAGATGGGCCGGCAACATGTGCGGTATGCCATTAAGGACGGGGTAGCGGGCGTCACAGGAGGAGCAAGCCAGCATATCCTCGGGGAGGAGCGCCAGATCTGCCGACCCGCACTCCGGGCAGGCTAAAAGCTCTAGCAGATTATTATTCATGATACTAGCGAGCGGCGAAGTATTGCAGTGACCGCCTTATCTTCTCTTCGACGGATAGCTCTGCAGAATCGGGCAGTGAGGCGAGGGCGGAGGCGGCCTCGGCAGCGCTGTAGCCCAGGCTGGTCAGCGCCATAATTACCTCGGCATCTCCCTCAGCCGGGGCGCTGACCATGATGCCCTCCAGCTTCCCCTTCAGCTCCAGCGCGAGGCGGCCGGCCATCTTCTGGCCCACGCCGGGCACCTGGGACAGGAGGGCGACATTCCCGCTGGCAATGGCCAGGGCCAGCTGACCGGGATCCATTGCCGAGAGTACCGCCAGGGCCACTTTGGGTCCCACCCCGCTGACGCCGATGAGCGTGCGGAAGAGCTCGAGCTCCTCAGCGGTGGCAAAGCCATAGAGCGCAACATTGTCCTCCCTCAGGTGGAGGTGGGTATAGAGATGGACCGCCTCACCGATGGTCCCCAGCGTGCTCAGCGTGGAGCTGGGCATGTAGACCTGGAGGCTCACCCCGCCCACCTTGATAATCGCCCCATCGGCGCTCCGTGACTGGAGTTTTCCCTCAAGACCAGCGATCATGTTCCTTGCTCTGCCAGTATCCTTGAGATGCGTCTCTCCTGGATGTGGCATATCGCCACCGCCAGGGCATCGGCGGCGTCTGCGGGCTCGGGGGGGGAGGAAAGCCCCAAAAGGACGCATACCATCTCCTGCACCTGCCCCTTCCCGCTGCGCCCGTAGCTGGTCACCGCCTGCTTTACCTGAGTGGGGGTGTAGTGATGAGTCGGGATCCCCTTTTCAGTCACCGCCACCGTAGCCGCTCCTATTGCCTGCCCCACTGCCAGGGCAGAGCGCGCGTTCTTCGCCACAAAGGGCTCCTCGATGGCGGCCTCCGCGGGCTTATAGCGGGCTATGATGTCTTGAAGCCCCAGGTATAAAATATAGAGACGCTCCGCCAAGGGTGTGTTGGGGGGAGTCGTCAGAGCACCGCAAGCCACCTGAGTAATTTCCCCCGCTTCCTCATCGATCACACCATAGCCAAGGGTTATCGTGCCGGGATCGATACCTAGGATTCGCATTTTCATTCTTGTCACTCCGCTGTAAAAAGCCGACCTCTAATTTCAAAGCGATTGCTCAAAAAGAACGTCGGTTAAGGGCGAGTCTATCCTTGACTGCGATACTTTTCCAGGGCCTCATCGGGGAAGTCAGCGTTGGTAAACACCCGCTGCACATCATCGAGCTCCTCCAGTCTATCCAGCAGTTTCAGGGCCTGGAGCGCTGCCTTTTCGTCAAGCATCACCACGCTCTTGGGCACCTTCAATACCTCGGCGGAGACGATAGCCAGCTCTCGTTGCTCTAAGGCCCTTCTCAGCCCCTCCAGGTCTTCAGGCTTGGTGTGGACTTCAAGCGACCCATCGATCACCTTGATATCTTCCGCGCCAGCATCGATGATATATAAGGTCAGTTCCTCTTCATCAGCGTCCCCCGCCGTCACCGTAATCACCCCTTTAGGCTCGAAGATCCAGGTAACACAACCGCTCTCCCCCAGGTTGCCGCCGCCTCGTAACAGCACGTTGCGTATCTCTGATATGGTGCGATTGCGATTATCGCTGAGCGTCTCAATCAGGATGGCGACGCCCCCTGGGCCATAGCCTTCATAGGTGGCCTCAATAAGGTTTGTCCCTTCGGTCCCCCCAGCGGCTCGCTTGATCGCCCGCTCAATATTATCTATTGGCATATTGCTATCGCGGGCTTTCTGGATCGCCAGGCGCAGGCGGAAGTTCATCTCCGGGCTCTCGCCCCCCTGGCGCACCGCAGCCTCAATCTCTCGGCTTAACTTGGTGAAAAGCTGCCCTCGCCTGGAGTCTGCCACACCCTTCTGGCGCTTGATCTGGGACCATTTAGAATGACCTGACATCTGCCACCTCCCCACTGATTACTGCCCCCAAATTCTATCACCTCGCTTGCTTCAGGTCAAAAGTTTATAATGGTGTAAGACTCTTGATGGATCGTGGTTAGAATGATAAAGAGTATCCACATTCGCCAGGTTTTCGCCAGGAAATTTACCCGACGTGGGTTTTTACTTAGCCTTCTGGTGGCACTGCTTCTCCTCTTAGCGATCTTTACCACACTGGGTAGCTTCTCGGTGGAGGGTTCTTCTATGGAGCCCACCGCATATGATGGCCAAAGCGTGATAAAAATTAAGGCGGCCTACTGGTTCGGCGATCCCCAGCGGGGCGATGTGATCACATTTAAACATCCTATTGAGCACCACGGACTCATAAAAAGGGTGATAGCTTTGCCCGGAGAGTGGGTGGAGGTCACAAGCGACTATGTATATATTAACGA
>SOIC01000082.1 GCA_004377275.1 Dehalococcoidia bacterium | reverse complement strand
TATCGTCACGGCTGAAGGCGTCCTGCAGGGCTTCGCTGATGGCGATACCCAGGCTCCCTGGCGAATTGGGGTCTTCCGCCAGGATGCCACGTCCTATCTCCGTTTCCTCGCTGGGACTGGCAACAACCGTGGCTCCCCACGTCTCCATCAGGATGCGGCGGTAGGGCTTCTGGTTATAGCTAATCTTAACCATGTAGACCTTAATTTCAACACCAAACATTGCGCCAGCCATGCTCAAGGCACTACCCCACTGCCCGGCACCGGTCTCTGTGGCTATGCGCTTGACACCCTCTTTCTTGTTATAGTAACACTGAGCAATAGCCGTATTCGGCTTATGACTCCCAGCCTGGCTTGTTCCTTCATACTTGTAGAAGATTTTTGCTGGTGTGTCTAAAGCCTTCTCCAGCCGATATGCTCGATGCAATACTGTTGGTCTCCAGGTGCGGTAAATAGCTTGCACTTCCTCCGGGATTTCAATCCAGCGCTCTTTGCTGAACTCCTGCTCATTTAGTGCCTCAGCGAAGAGGGGTGGTGGAAGGCGCGTAGGCTCCTTGGTACCAGGATGCAGCAATGGTGGCAGCGGCTCGGGCAAATCGGCCTGGATGTTATACCAATGGGTTGGCATGTCCTTTGGGTCAAGAAAATACAATGTTCTCTCCACTTTTCCCTCCTTTTTTTGCGCTTCCGCAAGCGTATACTAAAAGTCCTATTTCGTCAACCCTTCCGATACCTGGCTGTTGATGTTCTATGATTTTGTCACCCGTTAACTGTTCTGAGAAAATGCCACCCTATGAAAGGGAAGGTGACATTTTCACTGGACAACAACAGTAGGCCCTATTGTTGGTACTCCTCAGTTATAGTTGGCACCGATATTGAGCAGGTTTGACCTATGAGTAATAAGCGGGCGGCTAAGGTTTTGATTATGTCTGACTGCCTGTTTATGGCTATAGCACAAGCTTACTTGGTCTTCTGGAGTGTCTGCCAACTAAACAAGAATAGCGTGTATAAAGATTGACCGAAGGCTCCCTGGTCTCACAATAGGCATCTCGCTGGCCAATTGACTTCGTCCCAGCTCTATGCCAAACTGAAATCGTGGCCACCAGCCTCTTCCTCATCTTCGGCACCTCATTTGTCGTCGGCCTTTCCGGCGCCATGATGCCCGGGCCTCTCCTTGCCGTCAACATCAGCGAGTCGGCGAGGAGAGGGTTTCGTGCTGGCCCGCTCTTGGTCCTGGGCCACGGAATAGTCGAACTGCTGCTAGTAGTAGCCCTGGTCTGGGGGCTGAGCGAGGTTCTGGGGCAAAGCCTGGTGGCTGGGATCATTGGGGTGGTTGGCGGCCTCTTCCTGCTGGGCATGGCGTATGCCCTCCTGCGCCAGGCTCGCCGAGCCGTAGCTCCACTGGAGGTCAGCCCTCAGTCGTCAAGGCCGGGGCGGCGGCTGATAGCAACCGGTGCGGTTTTAAGCGTAGCCAACCCCTACTGGCTAATATGGTGGGCCACAGTGGGGACCACTTGGGTATTGTGGTCGCTGGCGGCAGGGGCCATAGGTGTAGTGGTCTTCTACTTAGGCCATATCCTGTCTGATTTGGGATGGTATAGCATGGTGTCCCTGGTCGTCGCACGGGGGAAGCGGCTAATGAGTCTGAGGGTATACCGTGGGTTACTGCTTGCATGTGGCGTATCCCTAATCGGCCTGGGTGTCTACTTCTTGGTCTCAGGGGCTATGTTCCTGGCTGAGGTTTAGGCTAGCCCTCATCCCAGCGTACACGTGGTTCAATAGCTCGCATGTTGACAGATATAGTGTAAAGCCAAGTTCGAGTCCAGGATGGCTCACACCGCTGTGGATGGGAACTCCCGCATGGCCCAAAAAGTCCTTTCATGCAATCGCTCCCCCATGGTTGAGAGTACTTGACAAAGGCAGCTCAGATACCTAAAGTGTCCATTGCCGAGCTGTGCTATCGTTATGGAGGGGAGCGATGAAGGTAATTTGTGAAGAACAGACCTTTAGGGAGATCACCGAGTCAATGATGATAAGTCAATCCGACGACGCGTGGCATCCGTTGAAGGACCCAAACTATATCGAGTGGTGGTACTTCGATGTAATGAACGGCGATGGAGGTATTATTAGAGGCCAGTTCTATATCTCCGGTGATGTTTCCCGGCCAAGAAAGGTAAGGACCGGTGTCAGGGCCAGCCATGTTAGACCCGACGGAACAGAGCTGCTGATAGACGAGAAATTCCTCTACTCCTCCTTCAAGTCCTCAACCGAAGTATGTGAGGTTGAGATCGGTAAAAACTTCATTAGGGGGGATCTTTCACATTGCGAGCTGCACATCGAGGCCGGAGAGAAGACCCTCGATCTGGAACTCGATTCTGAAATAAGCGGAATCAGAAGCCACGCCTGCTTTGGCGATGAGACAAAGTATATGTTTTGGGTTGTCCCCCAGCCACGTGGCCAAGCCAGGGGCACCTTCAGAACGAAGGGGGAAACCCTCAGTATTGAGGGGGTGGGATACCGCGACCACAACTGGTTAAACTTCCCTCCCATGGACGTTATCGCATACTGGGATTGGGGAAGGGTCTACGATGAGGAATATACTATTATCTTTGCGGATATCGTTACGAGTAAGAAATTCGATAATGCCGAAATAAAGCCCCTGATGATTTACGACTCGGGCAGGCTGCTCTACATGACATCAGAAACTAACAAATGGAGCCTGACTAAAACAGATATCAAGTTCGACCCGGTGGCACAGATGGAACTTCCTCAGACACATTCAGTGAAGCTTCAGGATGAGGATTTGTCCCTCGAGATGAATCTGCGGCTTGAGAAGGTCTTTCAAAAGATAGACCCGCTGGCTGACTTCAACCCGCTGGTAAGATTACTAATCCGGACCTTCAAGGCTAAGCCTTCGGTTATCTCACTCTACTCCGTCGGCTCGGGAACATTGAACCTAGCCGGACGAGAGAACGCTTTGACTTGTACCGCAGTACATGAGCTTGTCCGAAACTTCTAAGCGCCTAACCGCACTCGGTCCAGGTTATTAGGACGCGGGTTCCGTTCAGTTGTCATCTATGTCTTATATGTCTTTTTTCATACCCCATTGGGTAATAGCTAAAGTAATAAGCCCCGCAATATTGAAAATTGCGAATGTTACGGTGGCAGTTCTCCCCCAATCGAAAGCAAACTCATTGATTAGAAGACCTAGAGTGCCAATGATGAGTAAAATAAAGCCACTCAATTTAACGAATTCTCTCATAGATATACTCCCGGGTCCTAATTGCTTGATTGGAAGATACCGCTATTAAAATCGGGTGTCAACCAAAACCGAGAAGAACCAATGTGCGCGCATACCCTGTGCGCCAGTTGGGGGCACCTCGCTATGGTTCTTATTGATGGCCGCGCCGGGCATGATAGTCCACATATCTACTTATGGCACACGCCGCCCTGTATATGGAAGGGTAGAAGGCCATCTCGTGCTCTGCGCAACCTGTCCTCATAATATCCAGAGTCTCCAATCCAATGCTAGCTTCCACTGCATGGACGACCACCGCTGTCGGCTTCTGCAGGCCCTGGAATATCTCCAATATGAGGCTTCTCTTGTCTTTAATGAACTGGCGATATATACCTTCCTCAAAAGGCTCAATTTCAGGGGCAATCTGCCAGAGGAACATATCCAGCTCTGTCCAGCCATCAAGGGCCTGGAGTACAGGTGTCCAGTCGTGGCGATAGGTCCCCATGTCAATTGGATTTCTCAGCATGCTGCCCGCCACGGGAATGAAGCGCTTGAGCTCCGCCACCAGCTCCTCGGGAGCTGGTGGGAGGCTCAGACCCCCGAGCTCGCATTCATCTGAGGCCCGTACGCTGGCACCACCCCCCAGACCCACCACCGCCACCCTTCTCCCATGCGGAAGTTGAAAGAAACGGAAGGTTACCAGCAGGTCGATCATCTCCTCGAAGTCCTCCACTCGGATGGCTCCAGTCTGCTTGAGTAGCGCTTCCCACACCGCGTCATCGCCGGCCAGCGCCCCGGTGTGGGATATCGTCCCCCTGCTGCCGGCTGCAGTGCCACCCTTCTTGATAATTATCACCGGCTTCTTTGCCGCCGCTTCAGTGAGCACCTCTCGCAGCCGCGGCCCGTCCTTCGTACCCTCAATGTAGGCGGCGATGACCTCCGTCTCGGGGTCATGTAACATGTAATCCAGAAGCTCGATTTCATCGATGTCGCTGGCGTTCCCGTAGCTCACCACCTTGCTGAATCGCACTCCCCGGGCTGCTGCTCCCCGCACTACCAGGATCGAGTAGCTTCCGCTCTGGGAGATAAAGCCCACATTCCCCCGCTCCTGGGGGAAGTCAGCGCAATAGGTGATGCCTGAGCCGGGGCAGTATATCCCCATGCAGTTAGGGCCGATAATACGGATGCCACCGTTGCGGGCGATTGAGACCAGCTCATCCTGGAGCCTCCCCCTATCCACCTCGCCGGTCTCGGCAAAGCCGGAGGTGTAGAGGTGGACAGTCTTCACCCCCTTGGCAACACAGTCTTCGAGGAGCTGACGAGTGGCCTCCGCGGGGATCATGCAGATGACGTGATCCACCACTCCGGGGACATCCCGTACGTTGGGGAAGGCCTTCAGACCCGATACTTCGTCCATCCTGGGGTTTATCGGGTAGATTTCGCCTTTATATCCAAAGTGGGGTAGGGTATTTAGGAATAGATGAGTAACCGCGCTCCAGCGGCTCGTACTCGCGCCAACCACCGCTATCGAGCGGGGGTGGAAGATATAATCCAGTGTCATATTGCGTTCAGGCTTCCCGCTAGTTCCTCTCGGAAAAATGCCTCCCCTTTTTCAGGAGAGGCACCCCAAACCCGCACCTATTTCTCCACTTCTATTCTACTCGGTAACTCCTCCAATGGCAAGGAGTAAGCACCAAGGACACCGTGAACAGAACGTCATAAAGTTCAATCCTCGCGCCCCCGAGGGGTTCAAGGCAATTTTGGC
>SOIC01000095.1 GCA_004377275.1 Dehalococcoidia bacterium | reverse complement strand
CCACCTTTTCCGAAAACCTTCATGTAACCCTCCTGAAGGTGTATATCGCTCATTTTCAGGCCGACAAGCTCGGAGCACCTAATGCCGGTATCGAGATACGTCATGATGATAGCCATGTCCCTCGCACCAATGGTCGTTGAGGGATTGAAGCAGGATAGGATTCGCCTTATCTCTTCTTCGCTGAGTGTTTGCACCAGCTTCCGAGGTGTCTTCGGTAGCTTCAGGTAAGCCAGCTCGTTGTCCTCAGTGTAACCTTCCTGGTAAAGCCATGAATAGAAGGCTTTCAGGCTCCTGACAAAGCCCTGCACTGTGAACGGAGACAAGCGATCATCCTTGATATGGCCACCATGATTGCCATCCCACCTCTGCTTTTGCTGAAGGTACAGGATGAACTCCCTTACCTCATCGATACCGACATCTCCCAGCAATGTTGACCGGCCACTCCTCTCAAGAAATGTTTCAAAGGTAAGCAGGTTATCGGTGTACCACGAGATAGTCTTCGGCGACTTCCCTTCGGTCTGGTTGAAAGTCTCATAATGCCTGATCAACCTGCTGAGAGGCATGTTTGCCTTATCCAATTCTTCCCACCTCTGATTCCTTCTCCTTGGGGTCATTTTAGGCTCCTTTCTCCCGCCCGGTCAAAAATCCGTGACCTGACAGTGATGCTTTTGTGAGCCTGATGTGACCCCTATTTATTTGACGAATCAGGGTGTCGAAAATGAAAAGGAGCCGCCCGATAACTGAGCGGCCCCAGGTTCAAATTAAAGCTAACTGGTGAGCCGTGTGGGAATCGAACCCACGACACCCTGATTAAAAGTCAGGTGCTCTACCCCTGAGCTAACGGCCCACCTAAATACTGATTTTAGCATCCCCCGAGACAAGCTTCAAGGGCGTGTACTCATCCAGTACATTACGGTGAGATTGCTTCGCTCCGCTCGCAATGACAATATGGCTATTTCCCACACCCATTCCCCCGCCAGGAGGGAGCACCGAGTTGGAGCGGATGCTCCAACCTACCTATAAACCGAGCCCTCTGCCATCACTTGCAGGGTTCGAAAAAGCGTATCCTGCCATCGGGGGCCGAGGCGCTTTATATCCAGTCGTACCTGATGCGTCCCCACTTTCACCCCATCGCCCGGGGCACTCTCCAGCAGCGCCTTTTCCACCCTTTTGCCCCCAGCCATCCTGAGCACTATTTCTCTATCCTCGGTGGCAATGGACTCGACCCCGGCGTCCATAGCCAGGATCTTGACCTTAATGGCGTAAAGGAGGTTTGCCACCTGAGAGGGCATCGGCCCAAACCTGTCCTCAAGCTCCTCAGCCATCTCAGCCACCTGTTCTGCGGTGCTTAGCTTTGCCAACCGCTGGTAGAGGGTGAGCCTCATATCGAGGTCGTCGACATATTCCTCGGGGATGTGGGCCGCCATGGGCAGGTCTATGGTGGGAGGCTGTGGCGGGGTCGTCCTTTTAATCCCCCCCTCCCGCAATTCCGCCACCTCCTCTTGAAGCAATCGGCAATAGAGGTCGAAGCCCACAGCGCCGATGTGCCCGCTCTGCTCCGCCCCCAGGAGGTTGCCGGCGCCCCTGATCTCCAGGTCCCTCATCGCAATGCGGAAGCCAGCGCCAAGCTCGGTGGCCTCGAAGATGGTCTTGAGGCGTCGATGCGCCTGAGGGGTGAGGAGCTTACCCTTGCTGTAAAAGAAATAGGCGTAGGCGCGGTTGGTGCCCCGCCCTACGCGGCCCCTCAGTTGATATAGCTGAGCCAGCCCTAATCTATCGGCATCATTGACGATGAGGGTGTTTACATTGGGTATATCCAGCCCTGACTCGATGATGGTGGTCGAGACCAGGATATCGATCTGGCCCTGGGTGAATTCGAGCATGACATGCTCAAGCTGATCCTCGGGCATCTGGCCATGGGCGATGGCGATCTCCGCCTCGGGCACCAGCGCCGATAGCCTCGAGGCGACCCTATGGATGCTGGCCACCCGATTATGGACAAAGAAAACCTGCCCCCCTCTGTCGAGCTCCCGGAGGATGGCCTCGCGAATCAGCCGCTCATCGTACTCGGAGATGTAGGTCTTTATGGGCAACCTCTCCTCAGGAGGGGTCTCCATGGTGCTCATATCGCGTACCCCCGAAAGAGACATATAGAGGGTGCGCGGGATGGGGGTGGCGGTGAGAGTGAGGACATCGACCTCTTTCCGCAAGTTTTTAAGGTGCTCCTTATGCACTACGCCGAAGCGCTGCTCTTCGTCGATGACCACCAGCCCCAGGTTCTTGAAGCTGACATCCTTTTGCAGCAGGCGGTGGGTGCCGATCACGATGTCGATAGTGCCCCGCTTCAGCCCGGCGATGACCTCCCCCTGCTCCCGCTCGGCGCGAAAGCGGCTCAATACCGCCACGTTTAACGGGAAGGGGACAAGGCGCTCGGTGAAGGTTTGAAAGTGCTGCTGGGCGAGCACCGTGGTCGGCACGAGAACCGCCACCTGAGAGCCATCCATGACTGCCTTGAAGGCTGCTCTCAGGGCGACCTCCGTTTTGCCATAGCCCACGTCGCCACAAACGAGCCGATCCATGGGCTTTGCCCGCTCCATGTCCTGCTTGATCTCCAACACCGCCTGAATCTGGTCCGCTGTCTCCATATAGGGGAAGGAGGCCTCCAGGTCATCCTGCCAGGTGGTATCCGCTGAGCAGGCAAGGCCAGGGATGAGCTCCCTGGCGGCATAGAGCGCGAGCAGCTCCCTGGCCAGGTCCCCTGCCGCCTGCCTCACCCGCTGCTTGGTCCGCGCCCACTCCTGGGTGCCCAATCGGCTGAGCGCTGGCGGAGCGCCGCCGGGGCCGATATAGCGCCCGATCCGGTCAATCTGATCGCCGGGCACATAGAGCCTGTCGCCCGCGGCATACTCCAGAATCAGGTATTCTCGCTCCGTCTCGCCTACCGCCATCATGGTGGTCCCGGCGAACCTGGCGATGCCATGCTCGATGTGCACCACATAGTCGTCCACCGATAGCTCGGAGAGGAATCCCGCCTGGCGCATCGGGTGTCGCTTCACCCGCCGCCGTTTCTTGGTGAAGCCGAAGAGCTCGGCGTCGGTAAATAGCACGGCTGAGCCCATGACCCACCCCCGGGCCAGCGAGCCCTGAACTAGGGCGATGGCGCCCGGTGGTGGCGGCCCGGCAAGCTGGGAGAGAGGCGGGGCGATGATGTCCTCTTCCTCAAGTAGCTCGGAGAGCCTCCTCGCCTGATGTGACACGATGATGATGCGCTTTTCTTTTTTTTCGAGCATTTCCTTGGCGTCTCTAAGGAAAGCGTCCAGCCTTCCTCCGTAGGCAGGGGCCGAAGTGAAGGGGAGCAGGGACTCGACATGCTCCTGCTGCCATGACCAGAGGGATAACCGCCGCCTTTTTTCGTTCTCCCCACAACCACAAATCCGGGGCGAAAGCTCATCCCAGGTGAGGTAGGGGGTGGGGAAATTTCGGGGTAGCTCCCCCCGTGCTACCTGCTCCCGCCTTATCTCCTGCGCCTCAGCATCCAGTTCCCCCAGCGCTTGCTCGATCTCTGAGGGCTGATCGAGGACGAGGAGGGCGCTTGGGGGCAGATAATCGACGATGTTCCCGGTGCTAAAGAGCGCGGTATAGAATTCGAGCCCCGCAACCTGCTCACCGCCCAGGAGTTTTTCCACCTCATCCGCGATCCTTTCTCGAGCTTCAACCTCGCAGCTTGACAGGTCGAGATGCCGGAGCATCTCTTCGGTCCCTGGTTTGTTCATCAACAGGACTTCCCTTGCGGGGACAACGGCTATCGAGTCCACCAGCTTCACCGCGCGCTGCGTTGCGGGGTCGAAGAGGCGGATGCTCACCACCTCATCGCCGAAGAGCTCGATCCTCGCTGGCAGGTCGCCTGAGAGTGAATAGATGTCGATGATGCCCCCGCGGCGACTGAAGCTCCCCGGCACCTCCACCATATGCTCCCGCTCATAGCCGATAGCCATCCACCTGGCGAGCAGCTCATCGATATTGAGCTTCATCCCCTGCCAGATGTTGTGGGCTGCAGCACGAAAATCGGTAGGGGAGAGGGTCTTCCGGGCCAGGGCGTGGGCTGAGGCGATAACCAGCGGGGCATTATCTGCATTACTCGAATTTTCCGCAAAGCTCAGGGTGTAGAGGGTATTGATTCGCTGCTGAATTGTGGCCGGGTCTGAAGCGAGGCGCTCATAGGGGAGAGAATCGGGCTCGGGGAAGATGCAAGGATCGCTTCCCCACGCGAGAAGCTGATCCTGGAGCTGCTTCGCCCCCTCCGGTCGCGGCGTGACCACCAGCATTGGCCAGCCTAACTCCCGGTGGAGCGCCGCCAGAAGGTAGGGCTTGGCCTCGTCAAGCACCACTACCCGCTGCTCCACGCCGCTCTTTTTCGAATTCTTCGAAAATAGCGCCCCAAGGAGCTGGCGGTAGCCGGGCATTTCATCGATCAGAGGAAGCAAGCAACCTAAATTCATTTTTTCGTCCTACGTCCTATTCGCTCCTCAGTAGAAGGCGTCCGTCCGCTTTGCAAAGCATTGTTCAAATCAAGCCTATTGCATTAAGTAACACCTAAAGGGCTAGCCGCTACTGACTAGCCCTGTCTGAATTTTAGCATAGCACTCCTTGAGGAACAAGCCACTATACTCGTACAGCACATTAGGGGTATATCACCGCCGGCACAACATGGCTGTCATTGCGAGGAGCCCGAGCTAGGCCGAAGTGTCGGCCAACCTATCGGCCTCGGGGGACGAAGCAATCCAGGGGTGGTGGCCAAACAATGAGATTGGCTATTTCCCACCCACCCTGAGACATATTCAACATTGGGTAGCCTAGAGCATCGGCTCTAGGCGTTGTTGGAGCAGATGCTCCAACCTACCCATAAACACAAGCCCCCCACCCCCTCCTCTTTGCGAGAGTCCGACTTATCGGACGATTATAGGCCGAAGTGTCGGCCGACCTGGCGGCCTCGGGGTCGGGGGACACCCCTATAT
>SOIC01000191.1 GCA_004377275.1 Dehalococcoidia bacterium | reverse complement strand
CCAGGGTTTCGGTGATATGTTGCTCATAGTCGTAGCGGCCGACCCAGCGAAAGGTGTGACCATCGACCACCTCCAGCCCCCTGGTATCGACCCCGCGCTCGGTCAGGAACTGGATATGCTCGGCAGGGAAGTCGGTACCCACCACTGCGACCAGGTTTATCTTGGTATAAAGGCTGGCAGCGGTGGCGAAGTAGACCGCGGAGCCGCCAAGCACCTCGGTGACACTGCCAAAAGGCGTCTCCACCGAGTCCAGAGCTACCGATCCCACGACCAGCACACTCAACCGGTTACCCTCTCACTCCTTCTTAGCCTCCGATTTCATCCGCTCTGTGTTTATATCAACTATCATTTATCGGCGAATCCAACCACTGGAGCACCTGCTCCAGAACCTCCTGATGATTAGTTCTGGCAACCGTGATGGTAACCACGTTGGGGTGTCGCTTTATCTGGTCGGCCCAGGGGTGTGAGGAGAGCATTATCGTTCCCAGCACTCTCCTTCCGTTGTTTATAGCCTCTAATACTGCTTCCTTAAAATAGGGTGAAAATAGCTCCATCTTTCCAATCTCGTCGATCACCACCAGCTTGCGTTCCCGTGTCGCTTCTCTGAGTGCCGCGACGCCCACCCTATCCAATCCTTCGATATCCACGCCATACTTGCTAACCCGATAGGGACTTTTAATACCGATATGGGCCAGGATGGCGCTTTGCCCGTCCAGGGTGACGATCCTGAAGCCTTGCCTCACCCCGCCCGCTCTTATCTCCTCGGTGAAAAATCCCCCTGCCATTGCCTGTCCGCCTTGCGGACTCCGATACTTCGTTCGGAGGGACTTGTCTAGCGCTTGCTTAATAATCGTGGTCTTGCCCACGCCAGGGCCACCGGTGAGAAGGTAGGCCTTTCTCATGCGCCCCTCTCTGCCCGCTTCTTCTCCTTCACCTTCTTCATTCTCTTGCGATGCTTTAGCTGTGCGACCCTTTTCCTCTTGTTCATGTCACCTCTCAGGAACTTGACTCAACGTTTCGAGTATTAAATGACTACTGACTCCATAAGCTTAGCCGGTATATCAAGCTGGGCGGGACAAACCTCTACGGAGGGGCTATGCTCTTTACCGAACGCCACCAACGCCTTGTGGCTTTCCGCTGCTGAAGACCTCCACAAATTTAGTGATGGAGCGATCGTAGGTTCTCTCAACCTCTGGCGGGAAGAGGCAGCCCGGCAGCTCGCCGAGATTTTTATGGTATCGGATGCAATCACAGCACTTCCCCTTACGCTCGCAGGGCTCGTAGGTACATATGCATCTCTCTTTGTTGGCATCGATACTACATTCCAACTAATTCGCTCCCTTCATTCCTCTTAGACATGTCGCTTTCTAAATTCTTTGGAAACACCTGCTAGGAGTTCCAGGGCCCATGCTGCTGCCTCCTCAGAGAGCGACCCCAGGCCGCAGGAGGGGGTAACCAGACACCGCTCTGTCAGCAGGCGGAAACTGACCCCTTTCCGATTAAGTGCTCCTATGGCCTCCTCCAGGCGGTCGATAAGGCTTTTTACTATCTCCCCTTTCAGGTCTTGTTCATCGTGGGGCACGATGCCCCAGGCGATAACGCCACCGCGCTCCAGAAATGCTTTCACCTCTTCAGGATAGAGGGCAATGGTGTAGCTATAATTATAGGCATCGAAGCTCAGAATGTCGAGGGGTGTGGAAAGCAATATTGACCAATCGGTATTGCCGCAGCAGTGGATCCCCTTTAGCCCGCTGATGCCAGAAAAGACCTCCTCCAAAAGGCTTGTTACCTGCTCCCGAGTGATGGAGACAAAGGCGGAGCCAATGGAGGCCATATAGGGCTCATCGACGAAGATGATGGTGTTGGGTGAGATAGCCTTAAGCTCCCGCTCCTGCCAGGCTGCCTTTAGATGGAGGTGTTTGGCCAGGGCATCGGCAAGGGTATCGTCATAGAGGACGGGGCGACGGTTCTCATCGGTCACCGACAGCCCCCAGGTAACCGGCCCGGTCACCTGTCCCTTGACGGCAAAGGGTGAACCGAGCTCCACTTCGAGGAGTGCGTGAAGCCCTGCGGCATGGTCAGGGCTCATGGCGTATTTTTCGACCTTGTTCTCTAGATAAGAGGCATAGAGCTGCTCCAGGGGCTTCTCTAGGTCTTTAGCGCAATCGACATAAATTCGATCCCCTTCGATGACCACACCGGGGAATCCATCGCTGAATTGGGCATACATGTTCTCCAGGAAGGAGCGCTTGGGCAGTTGGGGCCAGGCAGGTATTTCAGGCAAGAACCTAGCCACCAGTGAGCAGGCCTCTTTGGGGTCGGTGTGAGGCATGCTTCCCACCGCAGTAGCTAGTCCGCTGAGCTCAAATCGGGGCAGTTTTTCGCTCCTCCCTAAGAAATTCCCTCACAGCTCTACTCATCACTCAGTTAACATTGCGAGAGCTATTCCTGGGGCCACCACTACTTAATATACTTTCCAATTAAAAGGTCTAGATCCTTTTTCATCCGCTCAGGAATCTTCTGCGGAGCGGTGATTATTGCATTCTTAAGCGCTTCGGCACATCCGCATTCCCGCTCCTCTGGTATACGTGCCGCGACAAGTCCAATAATTTTCTTTGCCGTGTCAGCATTACGCAGCAGGTTGGCAAGTGCCATGTCGATGGTTACTGAATCCTCGGTTTCATGCCAGGTATCGTAGTCGGTGATGCAGGCCAGGGTAGCATAGCATATCTCAGCCTCCCTTGCCAGCTTTGCTTCCGGTAGTGCGGTCATCCCGATGATACCTGCTCCCCAGGAGCGATAGAGGTTCGATTCTGCCTTTGTGGAGAAAAGCGGCCCCTCCATCACGATATAGGTGCCCTCCTGATGAACATTGGCTCCCACATCGAGGGCTGCCTGATAAAGTATATTGCTGAGTACCGGGCAGAATGGCTCGGCG
This sequence comes from Dehalococcoidia bacterium, assembly GCA_004377275.1. Taxonomy (GTDB): domain Bacteria; phylum Chloroflexota; class Dehalococcoidia; order E44-bin15; family E44-bin15; genus E29-bin15. The sequence goes on along the minus strand of SOIC01000191.1, from coordinate 2,094 downwards.
AAGGTGACATGAGCGACCAGACCCTCGCCGAAGAAGCTGTTCACCCGGCTTTTAGTGCGATCGATAAGCTGGTCGGGTATGACAATGTCCAGGGGATGGATACCCTCTTTTAGGCTTCCTACCGCATTGACAGAGATGATCCACTCCACGCCCAGCGACTTCAGGGCATAGATATTGGCCCGAGATGGGATCTCGCTGGGGCTGATATGGTGCCCCCTGCCATGGCGGGGGAGGAAGGCGATGCTCTTCCCTTCCAGCTCGCCGATAATAATAGCATCGCTGGGCTCTCCGAAAGGGGTCTTTGGACTCACCTCCTCGATATTGGTCATCCCCGCTATTTCGTAGAGGCCGCTTCCCCCAATAACCCCGATCTTGGCTTCATTTTTCAAACTATTAACTCCCCCCTTAATAAAGTGGTAAATCTAAATTATCGTCCTTTTGTCCTTTGCTTCACCAATCGAGATTCCCAATCCATTTTCTGCGATGCTACAGTAGCGTCGTGACTCCCGTCACGACGCTGAATTTCCCTAATCAACTCGCATCACTTATACTGTCCGCTCTCTTGTACTAGCCCTTTCCTGACTGGATTATTCAGAATATACTCGGATACATCTGCCACATTATCCTCTTTCCTTAGTATGTGTTCGTAAAAACCTCTTTGCCATAATTTTATATTCGTTGCCACTGGAGTGGCAACGCTACAATATGATTTGAATCCTCTTACGAATCCTCTCAAATCTCTAGGGTTGTCGCTTGCTTGAACTAATATGTGCAAATGGTCTGGCATAAGGCAATAAGCAATCAAATTGTATCCATAAAGCCTGGCTGACTCCTTAAGGGTATTTATGACCTTTTCATTGATGGAAGGTTTGGTAAAGGTGTTCTCTTTTCGGTTAGTGCCGATGGTTATGTAGTAGATAACTTCTGGGGATTCGTAGTCGAAGTCTTTTAGTCTGAGATAACGAGACTTCCCCCAGGTTTTGTAGGGTGGTACGTGGTTTGTATTTCCCTTTGCTTGCGACACTGTGTCGGATACTATTAAATCCTCCTCTTTAAGACATTCGTTATTCTATATTAAATATGCTTTGCTTTAGGAATCAAGCTTCCTCAGCCTCTCCTTATAAGGCTCGCAAACTATCCCCCGCTCGGTAATTATAGCAGAGATGTAGCGATGGGGGGTAATATCGAAGGCGGGGTTTGCCACTCTCACTCCCTCCGGGGCGATGGGAACCCCTCTAATGTGGGTCACCTCTGCGGCGTTTCTCTCCTCGATGGGGATGTCATCCCCTGATGCCAACGATATGTCGATGGTGCTTGTCGGCGCGGCGACATAGAACGGGACGCCATTTTCCATCGCCAGCACCGCCAGATTATAGGTGCCGATCTTGTTGGCGACATCGCCATTTGAGGCAATCCTGTCGGCGCCTACGATGACGCAATCGATGCCTCCTCTGGATAGGAAATGGCCCGTCATGGTATCGGCGATCAGCGTGAATGGGATGTCATACTTCATTAGCTCCCATGCAGTGAGGCGCGCTCCCTGGAGCAAGGGACGGGTCTCGCCAACGAAGACGTGGATTTTCTTACCACTCTCCCATGCCGTCCTGATCACCCCCAGCGCAGTGCCATAGCCCGCTGCCAGTGCCCCGGTGTTGCAGTGGGTCATTATAGTGAAACCATCTTTTATCAGCTCGGCGCCATAGGAGCTAAGTTTTCGCTCCGCCGCCTCGTCCTCGGCATCCAGCCTTTGAGCCTCAGCGATAAGTGCCGCCTTTATCTGGGCAACGCTCTCGCCAGCTTTGGCCACCCGGTTCATCCTCTCCAGTGCCCAGAATAGGTTGACTGCGGTGGGTCTGGTAGCGGACAGCGCCTCCGAGATGGGGCGGAGTTTGGCGATGAATTCCTCCTTTGATTTTACCTCGAGCCCTTGAGCCCCAAGCGCTACCCCATAGGCGGCGGCGATGCCGATGGCTGGTGCACCGCGTATTTGCATCTTTTTAATCGCCTGCGCTACCTGGCGATAATCGTCAATCTCAATGAAGACCTCCTCCCAGGGAAGCTTGGTCTGGTCGATTATTCGAACCTTGCCCGAAA
>SOIC01000050.1 GCA_004377275.1 Dehalococcoidia bacterium | reverse complement strand
CATGCGTGTTGCAATGTATTACAATAACCACGATGTGCGGGTGGAGGAGATGCCCATACCGCAGATTGGCCCCGGCGAGCTTCTGGTGAGAGTTGAGGCCAGCGGCATATGTGGCAGCGATGTGATGGAATGGGATCGTGTCCCCAAGGCTCCCCTGGTGCTGGGCCATGAGATCGCCGGCGTTGTCGTTGATGTGGGGGAGGGGATGAGGGTGGAGAGCTCGAAAAGGGGGGTGGGGGTCGGGAGTTCGAAGAAAGGGGTGGGGGAGTTCAAAAAAGGAGACAGAGTAACCGCAGCCCATCATGTCCCCTGCAACACCTGCCGTTACTGCCTGAGCGGCCATCACACCGTGTGCGACACGCTGCGCCAGACGCATTTCGATCCCGGAGGCTTCGCTGAGTTCCTGCGATTGCCGGCCATCAATGTAGACCGCGGAGTGTTTCGGTTGCCCGATGAGGTATCCTTCGAGGAGGCATGCTTCACCGAGCCGCTGGCCTGCGTGCTGCGCGGGCAAAGGATGGCACGCCTCGAGCCGGGCCAGAGCGTGCTCGTTATGGGGAGCGGCATTGCCGGGCTGATTCATGTGCAACTGGCGGGTAGGCTGGGGGCCGCTCGTGTGGTGGCCACGGACATCGTCCACTATCGATTGGAGGCGGCGCTACGGTTTGGGGCTGATGCAACCATCCACGCTGAGGAAGATGTACCTGCTCGCCTTCGCCAGCTCAACGACGGTCGCCTCGCCGACCTGGTGGTGGTATGCACCGGAGCGCCGTCAGCCTTAGCTCAGGCGATAAATTCAGTGGAGCGCGGGGGCACTGTCCTCTTCTTCGCCGCGACGGAGCCGGGCGTTACACTTCCCATCCCGGTGACGGAGCTTTTTTACAAGAACGATGTAACGCTTACCACATCCTATGCCGGCAGCCCCGCCGACTATGCCACTGCGCTGGAATTGATCAGCAGCCACAGGGTGCGCTTTGGCGAGATGATCACCCACCGGCTTAGTCTGGCGGAGACCGGGCTGGGCTTCCAGCTCGTCGCTGCCGCCCAGGAGTCCATAAAGGTGATCATCGAGCCCCAGCGGTAGCGCATTCACTACAGCTTTCTAATGACCCCGATGACCTTGCCCTGGATCGCCACATTCTCCGGGTCGGCGTAGATGGGCGCCATCTCCTCATTGGCTGGCTGGAGGCGGACGCGCCCCGACTCCAGGTAAAACCGCTTCAGGGTGGCCTCCCGCTCCCTCTTCAGCCAAACCGCAACCATCTCTCCGTTCTCTGCGGTGGCCACCTGCTGCATCAGCACCAGGTCGCCATCACCGATCAGGGCATCGATCATCGATGTCCCCTTCACCTTGAGGGCGTAAACCCCCTCTTTGCCCCTGGTTAGCTCCTCGGTGAGCTCCAGGGACTCCAACTCCTCCATGTTCCAGCTATCGGAGGTAGGCACGGGTATCGGTTCGCCGGCGGCGATATGCCCGATGATGGGCACGCGCACGACTCGCCGCGCCCCCAGCTCAATGCCCCGGGAAATCTCGCGAACCCTACGGATATGCCCCTCCCGCTCCAGAATCCTGAGGTTGTATTCCACAACCGATGTGGAGCTTATTTGGCACCCGTTTTGGATATCCCTGATGGTGGGTGGGTATCCCCGCTCATTGAGAAAGCGATGGAGGAAATCTATGATACGAGACTGCTTGTCAGAAAGCGTTTTCATCCTTCTCTCCTCGAACACTTGTTCTAATACAATAGCATGAGAGGGGATGTTTGTCAATCCTTCTCTTAGTATAAAGAACACCGCCTCTTCGGGCGGTGTTGCTTCAGTCGCCAGAGGCTTATATCACTCTTCCCGCTTGGTGCTGGCGGCTAGCGCTTGGTTAAGCTGCTTCATGAGGCGGGACTTGCGACGGGCGGCATTATTGGGGTGGAGCATCCCCTTTTGGACTGCCTTATCCAGAGCCACCGCTGCCTGCTTTACCGCCTCCTGAGCGGCATCGAGGTCCTTTTGGAGGATCAGTTTCCTTGCCTTGGTAATGGTGGTCTTCACCGAGCTGCGGATGGGTTTATTGCGCTGCGCTTTTTGCTGCATAATCTTTGCTGACTTCTGGGCTGACTTTTTACTGGTCAAACTTTATACCTCCTATGTGTGTCGTGCCACGCTGATAACCCCGCGCACCCCCTCCAGCTTGGATAAGAGCCGACTTAACTGCCCGATACCTTTGGTCTGAAGGGTGAGTAACATCGAGGTTATCTGGTCCTCGTGGTCCGTGATGCTCGCCGCAGCGATGTTCACCCCCTCCTCGGCGACGATGGCGGAAATATCCCGGAGTAGCCCCACCCGATCCAAGGCCTCAATGTGGACCGGCACCGAATAGAATTGGTCCCGCGGACCCCATTCCACCTTAATCAATCGCTCCTTCTCTTCTATATGAACAATGTTGAGGCAATCCTTGCGGTGGACGCTTATCCCCTTGGTGCGGGTCACATAGCCAATGATCTCGTCGCCGGGCACAGGATTGCAGCAGGGGGCGAGATGAGTCAACAGATCCCCCACCCCCATCACCTGAACTGCTGAGGAAACCCCTGGCTGAGGCGGCGCAACCTCGGGGAGTGGTTTCTCTTGCTGCACGGCAAGCTTGGTGGCTATTTGATGGCAGCTAATATCACCATAGCCAATGGCGGCAAAGAAATCCTCCACGCTGTCACGCTTAAAGAGGTCGGCAAGCTCCTCATCGGATACGGATATTCCCAGCCGTCGCAGCTCCTTCTCCAATAGTTCCTGTCCCCGCTGGATGTTCTCGCTGCGCTCCTGCTTCCGGAACCACTGCCTGACCTTCTCCCTGGCGTGGGAGGTGTTGAGGTAGCCCAGGGTGGGGTTGAGCCAATCGCGGCTCGGCCCTTTACCCTTCTTGGTGGCGAGGATCTCTACGATATCGCCATTCTGGAGATGATAGCTCAGGGGGACCATTTTCCTATTCACCTTTGCCCCAATGCAGCGATGACCCAGATCGGTGTGCACCTGATAGGCGAAATCGAGGGGGGTAGAAGCTGCAGGCAGGTCCTTTATATCGCCCTTGGGGGTATATACCAGAACGCGGTCGCCTAAGACATCGGCACTTATGGACTCCACGAACTCAGCGCCACCCACATCCTTGTACCAATCGAGGAGCTGGCGCAACACCGCGAGCCTCTCCTCAAACCCTCCGTCACTCTTCGCCCCCTCCTTATAGCGCCAGTGGGCAGCGATGCCATATTCAGCAACCCGGTGCATATCATGGGTGCGAATCTGTATCTCGAGGGGGGTGGTGCCCAGGCACATCACCGTAGTATGAAGCGCTTGATATACCCCCCCTCTGCGGTGGACGATGTAATCGTTAAACTCCTTGGGCAGGGGGTCCCAGAGGCTATGCACCACCCCCAGGGCGCTATAGCAATCCGTCACCTCATTCACCAGGATGCGAAAACCCAAAAGGTCGTAGATGTCGCTGAACTCCTTGCCCTGGGAGGCATATTTCTCCATCTTTCTACTTATGCCGTAGATGTGCTTCGGCCTCCCGGCAACCTCTGCCTCTATCCCTGCCTTTCTCAGTTCCTCCTTAAGGATCTGGGTAATCTGAGCAATATACCTCTCTCGCTCCTCCCTTCGGGCGGCGACGAGGTGAACAATGTCGCGGTATTTCTTCGGCTCCAGATAGCGGAAGGAAAGGTCCTCAAGCTGCCACTTTATCTGCCAGATGCCCAGGCGGTGGGCCACCGGGGCGTATATCTCCATGGTCTCCTGGGCGATGGCGTACCGCTTCGCCGGGGGCATCCGCTTCAAGATACGCGTCCTATGTAGCCGACAAGCAAGCTTGATGAAAACCACCCGGATGTCCTCGGACATTGCCACGAGCATCTTTCGTAGGCTTTCAGCGTGGGTTTCGATATCGATAGCACCCTTTTTTGGCTTGAGGTCCTTTGGCCATGAGACCTTGGCCAGTTTCCCAACCCCTTCAACCAGCTTTGCCACTTCGGTGCCAAACTTTTCCTCTATCTCGGCTAAGGTTACCTTACTTAGTATGGGGACCTCATGAAGCAGCGCCGCCGCGATACAGTGTTCATTGAGCTGAAGCTCAGCGATGGTTACCGCGGTGTTGAGGGCGTGCTCCACATCTCCCTGGTATACCTGGGAGACAAATTCGTAAGCCTCCTCGATGAGCGCGAGGGTCTCGCTGGGCAGATACTCCTGCGTCCTATCGATAAGCGTCCTGATATCTGTCTTCTTCGCCATAACCCGTTTCCCTTTTCAGTATACCCCAGGGATGGTGGTTGCGCAATTGCCCCGCCTTAGATGAGAAAGCTGGTGCTAGCCTTATAAGAAGCGAGCAGGTAGCTAGAGTCACCGCCCCGCATTCTGCAAAGGGTTCAAGTTATCCGCCACGGACTGGTCAACTTTGCTGACCCAATTGGCTGAAAAAGAGCTAACAAAACTTAAATAAATCTAAAAAACTTGACAAGAGACTATTATTATAGTATATTCATACATAATAATACCCATTAGCTTAATATAAATAATAATAATACCAATGCGCATGGTATAGCATTATAAAGGCAGTGGTTGGCAAGTTTGTAGAGTATATTGTTTGCGATAACAACTTGCCAATAAAGGGGGTGTTGAACTTAAAGTAGATAACAAAGGTTTTTTGAAAACGCAGGTAGAGTCTCAGAAGGAGGCGATGAGGCGAAGCCCGTAATTTGGTTGCTTGGGCTACGTAGAGCCAATAGCAAAACCGACCTTAGGGGCGGTTTTTTTGGTTTTACAAGGAAATGTTGTTGGATAAAAGTGCTGAAGAAAAGGGTGTTCATGGAGCCCATCATAGCGGTGGAGTTACTGCTGGTAGTGCTGCTCGCGGGTGCCGGTGTCGCCTTTTAGACAGTAAAAAATAAATGCGATGAAGAAGTTTGCGGTAGTGGCAGCGATTCTTGCTGTCATAATGCTGAGGAGACGGGCGTAATATGAAGGCTCGGGTATTGTTAGGGCTGAGCCTCTTGATGGTGGTCGGCCTGGTTGCGGCAGGCTTTGTGCAATTTTATGTAG
>SOIC01000181.1 GCA_004377275.1 Dehalococcoidia bacterium | reverse complement strand
GGGTCAAGGAGATGTGCTCGTCCAGCATATTCAGGACTGCAACACAATAGACAACCGATAGCTAGGTGGGCGGTGCCTATGGCTTTATGAAGTGGTCAAACGGTTAGAGAGAGGTTGCATTTGGGATAGCATGGACACAATAGATGACAAGGCGTGCCGTTTCGGCTAGCCTGCTCAAATGGTTGGCTGGATTGTTTAAAGAACCCTTGCCCGTGAAGAATGTAGTTATAAAATGCTAACCTAAATACAATAATCGCTACTATCTGAACCATTCTTGGATTATTTCAGTTTGATAGGTAGAGACAGCCAATGGCGTAGTTAGGTCATATGTCTCGAGTCCCTGCTGAAATGCCGGAGAAGGAGATAGAGAAGGAGTCCCCGAAGAGACTCCTTCTTCTAATAACCTCCCTACCCGAAGTCCGAGACCTAAGGTGAATCTACATCTGTGTCATCGTAACTGATCAGATTATGCTCGAATAGGTACTCACTTGGGTTCCAACCTGAAAGCGCGTCATCCACAATGTCTCCGTCTAGTACCAGCCAAATCTTGTCATTATCCAAGTCCTGATTGAGTTCTACTGAACCATCCAGGTGGATGTCTCCCTCGTCGTTAGACATGCCAGTGGCTAGTACGTTTACTGGCCACGGCCACGTTGTCTGAGGTTCGGGATAGTAGATTAGGCTGTAGTTAGTAGATGCCTGTAACCCATGACCGTTAAACAGAAAGTCGAAGGTCTGACCTTCCAGGTTGAACTTCATCTTTCCCCACGCCATGTCGTCGCCCCAGCTGATGTTCCAAGTGGCGGGATCTTTCTCGTAGAGGTAAAGGAACGCATTGTTGGAATTGCCTACGCCACCACTTCTGTTATTGGCTGGATTGTCCCCCTTTGCCAGAACCGGGGTTGACATCAAACTCGCTGCAATGGCAACGGTGATTGCTACGGCGAGAAACCTTTTCATCTCTTAACACCTCCTTTCTTATTAGACATAATTTTGACCCAGTTGCTATCCTCTCACGATAATAAAATCGGGCTAACACCTCCTTCCTGGGCCCGGCAGTTGCCATGTACTTCAACCGACAACCCACCGACAACCATAACGGGTGTAGCCCGATTTGATATTCTGCTGGCATATGTGCTATAATGCAGAACGCATCGGGTGTGCCTACCTGGTGTGGGGGTCCCGTCGGCTTCGGCCTTCCGGGGCCCTCTATTTATTTGTTAAAGTGCCCTTCTGGGCATTTCCATAATTAAAAAGGGTAGCCTGTTTTTCTCATACCACCCTCGCAATTATGAATACTCTTGTATCATCTTTAGCGCCTTTATGTGCCACTTGTAGTGACTCTGGATAATATTATCTAAAGATAGTTTATTTTATCATAAATTATCTTATATTGTCAATACCTTATACTCGTCCAGTGCATTAGCGACACATCACTGCTAGCCTGTCGTGGGTGTCATTGCGAGTAAGGCGAAGCAATCACACCTTTTCCCGCTCACCCGCCCTGATATGTATTTCTGCTCCGATATATCGGAGAGACCCCTGCCCCCTCCGCTTTGCGAGAGTCCGACTTATCGGACGATTATAGGCCGAAGCGTCGGCCGACCTGGGCCGAAGTGTCGGCCGACCTGTCGGCCTCGGCCTCGGGGGACTCCCCTATATAGTGTCTGCCTATTGAACCCACAGTATGGCGTGGATATCTTCTCCTCTAAACGTCTCCAAGGTTGTTTCACAGTAGAGCTCCTCGTGATGGCAAATAAAGCAAAATCCACGATACTAAGTGTCACCTATCTATCTGAACGAGATCAGGAGAGGGTGTAACAGGGGGTCAAGGTGAGGGACGCAAAAAGGTAGCAACAGAGAAGCCTGTATTGCTTTATAATGTTAAGTTAGCTTAATCGTGACATCCCGTAGAGGGCGAAAAAAGCTAGCTTTATGGTTGCTTTTGGGCAATTGCCACAAGCTGGGAGAAGGTAGTGGGATCCCTAACCGCAATGTCGGCGAGTATCTTGCGGTCAACTTCAACGCCGGCCTTATTGAGGCCATAGATGAACCTGCTATATGAGAGTCCCTGCTGCCGGGTGGCGGCATTGATGCGAACGATCCACAGTCTCCTGAAATTACCCTTTCGCTCGCGGCGATGGCGATAGGAGTAGCTCAGGGAATGCATCATCGCCTCGTGGGCAACGCGGTAGCGGGAGTGCCTAGCTCCGCTCTGTCCCTTGGTTAGCCTCAGCACCTTCTTATGACGACGATGGGCGGCGACACTGCCTTTTACCCTGGTCAATTATATCCTCCTTTTCGCCCTTTACCGTTGCCTCTATGTGTTCAAAACCTGCTTTTTAAGAGCTTCTGTATTTTCATGGTGATATCTTTAAGAATAAGGAATGAGCCTCTTTACGCGTGCCCTGAATGAGGGATGGAGGGGCAGCTTCTCATCGTAGAGCATCTTGGCGCGGCGGGACTTGTTTCGCCTGAGGTGGCTCTTGCCACCCTTCATGCGCATTATCTTGCCCGTGCCGGTAACATGGAAGCGGCGGCTTGATGATTTATGAGTCTTTAACTTCGGCATCAGGGGACTCCTTATCTGGTTTCGCTTCTGGTTTAATTTGTTGCTTGACAGGGGCGAGGACCATGATCATACGTCTCCCATCCATTATCGGGGCCCGTTCCACAAGGGCTTTCTCCTTGAGTTCTTCGGCCACCCGCTCAAGAAGCCCCTTTCCGATCTCAGGGTGGGTGATCTCCCGACCGCGGAAGAGTATGGAGACTTTAACCTTGTTGCCTTCGTCAATGAGCTTCTTGACGATTCGGGTCTTAAACTCGATGTCGTGTTCACCGATCTTGGGCCTCAGCCGCACCTCTCTAAGGTAAATAGATTTCTGCCTCTTCCTCGCCTCGCGCTCCTTCTTTGTCTGCTCGTATTTGAACTTCCCATAGTCGAGGAGGCGACATACCGGAGGGACACTTTGGGGGGAAACCTCTACTATGTCATAGTCTCGCTCCTTAGCCAACTCCCGAGCCTTGAAAAGCGGCATGGTGCCTAGCTGTTCGCCCGTTTCGCTAATCAATCGCACCTCTTTGCCGATGATCTGTTGGTTAACGCGATATCTTTTTATTATACTTGCTTACCCCCCACAACAATTATACTATGGAATGGTACTATACTATGTCTTTCCATAAAAATCAAGATGTTTTCTGCGCGATGGCTTCCCTGGCCATCTCCTTGAATGTATCCAGGGTTTGTCTTCCCAGGTCCTCGCCGCTTCTCAGCCTGACCGAGACCCCGGCACTCGCCACCTCCTTATCGCCTACGATCAACATGTAAGGTATCTTCTGAAGCTGCGCCTGGCGAATTTTCAGGTTCATCCTGTCGGGGCGGACGTCTACCTGGGTACGCAGCCCTTCAGCCTGGAGTTCCGCGGCCACTTTCTGGGCGTAGTCCAGATGGCGATCGGATATGGGAATTACCATCGCCTGGACCGGTGCCAGCCAGACGGGGAAAGCGCCGCCGTAGTGCTCAATGAGGCAACCGAAGAAGCGTTCCATGCTTCCCAGAACGGTGCGATGAACCATGACCACAGGATGCGCTACGCCATCACTGTCCACGTAGGTAACATCGAAGCGCTGGGGCAGGTTAAAATCGACCTGTGTGGTGGGGCCCTGCCATCTCCTTCCCAGGGCGTCCCGAAGGCGGATATCGATTTTAGGGCCGTAGAACACCCCCTCCCCCGGGTCTACCCTATAGGGGAGAGCGAGGCGCTTCAGCGCCCGCTCCAGGGTCTCGGTGGCCTCCTCCCATATCTCTATGGTGCCGGCATACCGCTCAGGCCGGGTGGCGAGCAGCACCTCATGTTCCTGAAAGCCGAAGGTGCGCATCATAAAAATGGCAAACTCCAAAACCCCCGCCACTTCATCCTCAAGCTGGTCGGGGCGACAGAAAATGTGGGCATCGTCCTGGGTGAAGCCCCGCACCCTGGTTAACCCGTGAAGCACCCCGGAGCGCTCATAGCGATAGACTGTGCCTAGCTCCGCCCATCTTATGGGAAGCTCACGGTAGCTTCTAAGCCTTGTTTTATACATCAGGATATGGGCCGGGCAGTTCATCGGCTTGATCAGGTATTCCTGCCCCTCGACATCCATCGGTGAGTAGAGGTGCTCCCGGTATAGCTCCCAGTGCCCGCTCATCTTCCAGAGGTCGAGCTTGGCGATGTGGGGGCTGTAGACGATCTCATACCCCCGTTTCAGGTGCTCCGCGACCCAGAAATCCTCGATGAGACGGCGCACCGTAGCTCCCTTGGGGTGCCAGTGGACCAGCCCCGGACCTGCCTCCTCGTGAAAGCTAAAGAGATCGAGCTCCTGCCCCAGCTTTCGATGGTCGCGCTTTGCCGCCTCGGCAAGCCCTTCCAGATAACGCCCCAGATCCTCTTGAGTATCGAAGGCGACGCCGTAGATTCGCTGGAGCATCGGGCGCTTCTCATCGCCCCGCCAATAGGCCCCGGCGATGCTCAGGAGCTTGAAGGCTGTTATCTCCCCTGTCGAGCTTACATGAGGCCCGCGGCAAAGGTCAACGAAAGAGCCCTGGCGGTAGATGCTCATCAACTCGTCGGTGATTTCATCGATGAGCTCCAGTTTATAGGGTTGATGGGCAAAGATGCTCCTCGCTTCCTCCTTAGACACCTCCTCACGGGTGAAGGGGAGGTCTTGGGCGATGATCTCGACCATTCTCTCCTCGATTACCGGAAGGTCCTCCGGGGTGAGGGGGCGGGGGAGATCAAAGTCGTAGTAAAAGCCATCCTCGATCACCGGCCCGATGCCGAATTTAGCCTCGGGGAATAGCGACTGGACCACCTCTGCCATCACATGAGATGCCGAATGCCTGATTCGTTCCATTTTTTCGTTTTCGTTCTTCTCGGCCTGGTCACCCATCTCAGATTCGTTTTCTGACCTAAAATTATAACCTCCCATCCTTTTGGGGACGAGAGGCATTACCGGTCGTGTCAAATTAAAAGCATGGTGGGCGGTACTGGACTTGAACCAGTGACCCCTGCGATGTCAACGCAGTACTCTTACCAACTGAGCTAACC
>SOIC01000149.1 GCA_004377275.1 Dehalococcoidia bacterium | reverse complement strand
ACCGGCTCCCCCGAGGTTCAGGTCGCCCTCCTTACGGAGCGGATAAATGGCCTGACCGAGCACATGAGGGTTCACCGCCACGATTATCACTCCCTCCGCGGACTTCTCATGCTGGTGGGACAACGGCAGCGGCAGTTATCATATTTGAATAGGATCGACCCTCAGCGTTACCGCTCGGTGATTGCAAGGCTCGGTATCCGAAAGTAAGGAGTTTAATTCTATGCCACAGATTCTTGAGTATCTGGTGGGCGATCGGCCACTTGTTATTGAGACCGGTAGGCTTGCCACCCAGGCGGATGGCGCGGTCACGGTACAGTATGGCGATACCTTGGTATTGGTTGCCGCCTGCGTCTCCAGTGAGCCGCGGCAGGGGACCGATTTTCTCCCGCTGACCGTGGACTATGAGGAGAGGCACTATGCCGCCGGCAAGATCCCTGGGAGCTTCATCAGAAGGGAAAGCCGCCCCAGCCAGGCTGCTATCCTCGCCGATCGGCTCACCGACCGATCGCTCCGTCCCCTCTTTCCTAAGAGCTTCCGCAATGATATCCAGGTCGTGATCACCGTCCTTTCTGCAGATCAAGAGAACGACCCGGACGTGCTGGCCATAATTGGCGCCTCGGCAGCGCTCTCGCTCTCCGCTATCCCCTTTGAGGGGCCGGTGGGGGCGGTGCGCGTTGGTTGCCTCGATGGGGAGCTGGTGCTCAACCCCACCTTCACCCAGTTGGTCGATAGTTCTCTGGACCTTGTCATCGCCGGCACCAGCGATTCTCTGGTCATGGTGGAGGCCGGGGCAAAGGAGGTGCCTGACAGGCTGATTCTGGAGGCCATCAAATTTGGGCAGCAGGCGAATCAGGGGATTGTCAGGCTACAACAGCAACTTAGCGAGGCCGGTGGCAAGCCCAAGATAGACTTCACCCCCACCGAGATCAGCACTGAGGTTGAGGAAGCGGTCTCCGCCATCATCGGAGGCAGGCTTAGTGAGGTGATCTACAAGCCGAAGGGGGAGCGTGAGGAGGCGCTCACCGCTATTAAAGAGGAGCTTTCCCAGGAGCTGGCGGAAAAGTTCCCCCTTCAAGAGGTCACCTCCGCCCTCGAATCCCTGTTACGGAGGGAGGTAAGGTCGCAAATCCTGGAGCGGGGGACTCGTGTCGGCGGTCGTGGGCTGAGTGAGGTTCGCCCCATCGCCTGTGAGGTTGGCTTTCTGCCCCGCACCCATGGCTCAGCGCTATTCAACCGCGGTGGCACCCAGGTATTGACCACTACCACGCTGGGCTCGATGAGAAAGGAGCAGCTCATCGATACCATCAGTCCGGAGGAGAGCAAGCGCTTCCTGCATCATTACAATTTTCCCCCTTATTCCGTTGGTGAGGTGAGACGTATTATTGGGCCAGGGCGACGGGAGATCGGACACGGCGCCCTGGTGGAGAGGGCGCTTGCCCCCGTGCTTCCCAATGAGGAGGATTTTCCCTATACCATCCGCCTGGTCTCCGAGGCCCTCTCCTCTAATGGCTCGACCTCCATGGCCAGCGTCTGCGCCAGCATCCTGTCTCTGATGGATGCCGGCATTCCCATCAGTAGCCCTGTGGCCGGGGTGGCCATGGGAGTGATCGCTGAGAATGATAAATATGTTCTGCTCACCGATATCGAGGGGCTGGAGGATGCCTACGGCAACATGGATTTCAAGGTAGCAGGGACGGCCGAGGGGATCACCGCCCTCCAATTGGACATCAAGCTCAAAGGGATCCCCTATGAGGTTATCGAGAAGGCGATTAAAGAGGCGCATGATGCCCGCCGCTTCATCCTCGATAAGATGAGCCAGACCATCAGCTCCAGTCGCCCGGAGCTCAGCAAATATGCCCCCAGGATGTACAAGATAACCATCGACCCCGATAAGATCGGCACCGTCATCGGCCCGGGGGGCAAGATGATCAGGTCGATCGTCGAGGAGACCAAGGCGACCATAGACGTTGAAAACGATGGCACCGTAATCATCGGCTCAACCAGTGAGGAGGGAGCACAAAAGGCGATCAAGATCATCGAGGATTTGACCAAGGATGTGGAGGTTGGTGCTGTCTATACCGGGAGGGTGACCCGGGTGATCAGCATTGGCGCCTTCGTGGAGATCCTCCCCGGCAAGGAGGGGATGGTTCATATCAGTGAGCTTGCCGACTACCGTGTGCCCAGCGTTGAGGATGTGGTCAAGGTGGGCGATGAGATCATGGTCGTGGTCACCGAGATCGACCGCATGGGGCGGATAAATCTTTCCCGCCGCGCCGTACTTCAAGGGCTCTCAAAGGTGTCCAATGTGAAGGATACTATGTCGTCAGGCTTTGCCGGGAAACCCCAGAACCCACCCCAACGGCCTCGGGGTGGTGATCTGGAGCGCAGACCGAGGGGAGGGCCGCCGAGGCGTTATCCGGATAGAGGGAGGAAGCCCCCCGATAGGTAGTGGGCTAGCAAAGAGCCGTAAAGAGGTCTAATCCAACGATGATAAAGGTAATCGTTCATGGTGCGGCAGGGAGGATGGGGCGTGAGGTCTTGCGGGCCCTGTGCTCCGATGCGGAGCTTGAGGCGGCGGGCGCCGTGGATCTTAAGGCAGACCGAGAGCTCCTGCTCCTTCCCGATGGCTCCGGGGAGATCCCTTGCTCTTCAGACCTGGAGACCATCCTTTCCCAAACCAGTCCCGATGTAATGGTGGATTTCACCATCCGAGAGGCGACCATGCCTGCAGTGCGCCTCGCTGCCAAGCACGGTGTTAATCTGGTTATCGGGACCACCGGCCTCTCCTCAGAGGATATTGACGAGATCGAAAGGTTAAGTCAGCAGGGCGATGTTGGCGCGGTGGTGGCCCCAAACTTCTCCATGGGGGCGGTGTTGATGATCCATCTGGCGAAACTGGCAGCCAGATATTTCGATTATGCCGAGGTCATCGAAAAGCATCATGAAGGGAAGGCTGATGCCCCATCAGGCACCGCCCTGGCCACCGCACAGGCGATGGTGGCAGCGCGGGGAAAGCCTTTTCGCTATCCCCCACTGGAGAAGGAGAGCCTCGCCGGCACCCGCGGCGGGCAGGTTGAGGGGGTCAGTGTGCATAGCGTGCGTCTTCCTGGGTTTTTGGCCCATCAGGAGGTGATCCTGGGAGCACTAGGGCAGACGCTGACCATAAGCCATGACTCTATCAGCCGTGAGTCCTTCATGCCCGGGGTTGTCATGGCAGTAAAACATGTGGTAAAAAAGAAAGGTCTTGTCTCTGGCCTCGAGACACTTCTAGGATTGCAGGGGATTTCGTAATGAAAGATTTCAATGTTGCCATCATAGGCGCCACGGGACTGGTGGGGCAGGAGTTTATTAAGGTCCTGGGACAACGCAATTTCCCTATGAGCTCACTTCACCTCTTCGCCTCGGACCGCTCCGCAGGCCGGAAGCTCACGGTCGACGATAGGGAGTTGGAAGTCAAGGAGACCACACAACAGTCTTTTGATGGGATGGATATCGCACTGTTCTCCGCAGGCGCTGAAATCAGCCAACACTTCTCACCGATCGCGGCGCAGGCTGGCACGGTGGTCATCGATAATAGCGCTGCCTTCAGGATGGATCCCGAGATCCCCCTGGTGGTCCCTGAGGTCAATGCCGATGATATAAAGGAGCACAAAGGGATCATCGCCAACCCAAACTGTTCCACCATTCAACTGGTGGTAGCCCTCTACCCCCTGCACAGGGCCAATCCCATCAAGCGGTTAATCGTGGATAGCTACCAGTCGGTGTCGGGCACCGGTGCCGCTGCCCTGGAGGAATTGAGCGAACAAGCCAGACAGGTGCTGGAGGGGCGCAGTGTGGTGCCCCATGTCTACCCCCACCAGATTGCCTTCAACATACTACCAGAGATCGACCTCTTCATGGACAATGGCTATACCAAGGAGGAGTGGAAGGTGGTGGAGGAGACCAGGAAGATAATGCATGCCGGGGACATAGCCATTTCGGCCACCTGCGCGCGAGTCCCCGTATTCATCGGTCACAGTGAGGCGGTCCATATCGAGTTTAGCGAACCGATGTCCCCTGATACGGCACGGCGCATCCTCGCCGAGGCATCGGGGGTCAAGGTGCTCGATGACCCCAATATTAGCCTCTATCCCCAGGCCTGGTCAGTAGCAGGATCGGACGAGGTCTTCGTAGGGCGCATCCGCAAGGATAGCTCACACGATTGCGGCCTGGCCATGTGGGTGGTAGCCGATAACCTCAGAAAAGGAGCGGCCCTCAATGCCGTTCAGATCGCGGAGACCATCATAAATAGGAGCTGGATATAATGACTGAGCTTGGTAGATTATTCACCGCTATGGTAACCCCCTTTGATAAAGAAGGCAGGGTTGACTATGAGCAGATGAAGCGACTTTCCCTGGCTCTCCTGGATTCAGGGAGCGACGGGCTGGTGGTTTCCGGCACCACAGGGGAACGCTCCACGCTCACCGATGAGGAGCAGTTCAAACTGTTCGCGGCAGTGAAGGAAGCGGTGGGAGGACGAGGGACGGTGATGGCCGGCACAGGAAGCAACTGCACCCGGGAGGGCGTGGATTTGACCAGAGAGGCGGAGCGGATCGGCGTGGACGCCATACTGCTGGTGGTCCCCTACTATAATAAGCCGACCCAGGAGGGGCTCTTCGCGCATTTCAAGACCATCGCCCAGGCAACCACCCTGCCCTGCATCCTCTACAATGTGCCCAGTCGCACCGTCACCAACCTGGCCCCCGATACCGTGATCAGGCTGAGCAAGATCGATAACATCGTGGGCATAAAGGAGGCCAGCGGCAACCTGGACCAGATCGCTAAAATCATCAATGGCACAGGCAAGGATTTCATAGTCTATAGCGGCAACGACGGCGATACCTTCCCCGTTATCGCCATGGGGGGCTACGGGGTGATCAGCGTGGTCTCACATCTTGTAGGCAACCAGGTGCGGGAAATGATCGAGAAGCTGGTTAGCGGCAAGCTGAGCGAGGCGGCGGCGATTCACCATCGCCTGCTCCCCCTGATAAACACCCTCTTCGTTGTCTCCAACCCCATCCCCATCAAATACGCCCTGAACCATGTGGGCTTTAGAGTGGGCAAGCCTCGCCTCCCGCTCACCGAGCCCGATGAGAAGTCGGCAGCCGTAATCGAGGCGACGCT
>SOIC01000135.1 GCA_004377275.1 Dehalococcoidia bacterium | reverse complement strand
ATCATGGAGACCATCGAAAAGGAGAGGATCAACACAATCCTCCTGATACCCGCCATGACCTTCTTCCTGCTGCAGTTGCCTGATCTGGAGAAATACGATACCAGCTCTCTCCGGGTTTGGGCGACAGGAGCGGCCATTCTGCCCACAGAGACCCGGAAGCAGATCATGAAGCACTTCCCCAATGTCAAGATCTTTGATTTGTTCGGGCAGACCGAGATGAGTCCGCTGGTTTCAGCTCTTCGGCACAGCGAATCCCAGGGGCGAGAGACATCGGTGGGCAGAGCCCTCCCCTTTATCGAGATACGAGTCGTTGATGACAACGATAATGATGTCCCCGTGGGAACGGTCGGTGAAGCGATCTACCGGGGACCGACGGTGATGAAGGAGTACTACAAGAATCCTGAGGCCACTGCAGAAGCCATGAGGGGAGGGTGGTTTCACTCTGGTGATCTGGTCAGGCGGGATGAAGAGGGGTTTATCTATATAGTGGACCGAAAGAAGGACATGATCATTACCGGGGCGGAGAATATCTACCCCGCGGAGATCGAGGAGGTTCTCTTTAAGCATCCCAAGATCCTTGAGTGTGCCGTAATTGGGGTTCACGATGAGGAGTGGGGCGAGTCGGTCAAGGCCATCGTCGTCTGCAAAGAAGGAGAAAGCCTGACCGCGGAGGAGGTCGTGGAGTTTTGCAAAGAGCATCTGGCCAGCTACAAGAAGCCCAAATCGGTGGATTTCATGGATTCCCTACCCCGCAACCCCGCGGGAAAGGTGCTGAAGACGGTCCTCAGGGAAAAGTATGGCAAGTCGGTGAAATATTAGATGAAAGATTTGGATTCGGACTATCCTTTGTTCAGGAAGGGGTGATGCCATCCGAATATGTCAATAACAATTGAATCTTGTGCGTAGACATGGTACAGTATCAATTACCTTAGAAATAGAGAGGATGGAGTACTATGGTAGGAATTACTTCTTACGGCGCTTATGTACCTTTATACCGTATCAACCGTATGACTATTTATGGAGCTCTGGGGTGGCTAAACCCAGCATCCCTATTGCCCGGTGAGAAGGCAGTGGCCAACTACGACGAGGACAGCCTCACGATGGCGGTAGCTTCTGCCATGGACTGTCTGAACGGGACTGAACGGGAAAAGATCGACGGGCTGTTCTTTGCTACCACCACCACACCCTATAGGGAGAGGCAGAATGCGGGGATAATCGCTACTGCCCTCGACCTTTCCCCTGAAATTCGAACCTCGGACTTTACCGCCTCTATCAAGGCTGGAACCGGTGCCCTGATCTCCGCCTACGATGCCGTGGCATCGGGTTCAGCGAAGAACGTCATGGTATGTGCCTCCGATTGCAGACTGGGGAAACCGGGCGGCTTTCAGGAGGAGATCTACGGAGATGGCGCCGCAGCCCTCCTCTTGGGGGATAGCGGGGTGATAGCCAGCGTTGAGGGTAGCTATTCTCTGTCATATGACTTCGTGGACAACTGGAGGGCAGCGGAAGATAAATATAATCGCACCTGGGAGGACAGATGGATCAGGGACGAGGGCTATGGCAAGTTCATCTCCGAGGCCATCTCCGGGCTGCTGAACAAATACAAACTTACGCCCAAAGATTTCACCAAGGTGGTTTACCCATGCCTCTATGTGAGAGCCCATGCAGACATAGGGAAGAGGTTGGGGTTTGAAGATGGTCAAATACAGGACCACATGTTTACCGCCATAGGTAATACCGGAACTGCCTACACCCTCATGATGCTGGTAGCGGCGCTGGAGGAAGCCAAGCCCGGGGACAAGATCCTCGTTGCCAGCTATGGAAATGGCAGCGATGCTATATTCCTGGAGGTAACCGGGGAGATTGAGAAGGCGAGGAAAAGAAGGGGGATCAAAGAACACCTGGCTTCAAAGAAAGACCTGGGAAGCTATGAGAAATACGTAACCTTCCGTGAGATATTAACTATAGATACCGGGGGTCGTGGAGAAGAGGTTGCCCCCACCCAGCAATCAACGCTGTGGAGGGAACGCAGGATGATCCTGGGCCTCTGCGGATCGAAGTGCAGACGCTGCGGCACCCCACAGTACCCTCCGCAGGAGATATGTGTCAACCCCAAGTGTGGAGCAATTGGTGAGATGGACAGCTATCGCTTCTCCGATAAAAGGGCTTCCTTATTCACATATACCGGAGATATCTTGGCCTTCAGTCCCAGCCCACCGGCAATCTACGGCATGGTGGACTTCGAGGGTGGAGGAAGGTGGCTGTTCGATATAACTGACGCTGAGCTTGATTCGATTGAGGTGGGTATGCCGGTGGAGATGAGCTTCCGCAGGAAATACCACGATGTATCTCGTGGCATCCACGCATACTACTGGAAAGCAACGCCAATTCGAGTTTAGGAGTATATTAAAAAGGGAGGAATCATGGCCGAAGGGATAAAAGACAAAGTTGCTATCATAGGAATGGGATGCACCCAGTTTGGAGAACGCTGGGATAAGGGCCCTCAGGACTTGATGATCGAGGCCTTTATCGAAGCTATCGAGGATGCAGGTATAGAGAAGAAAGACATCAATGCTGCCTGGTCTGGCACCTGCTATGAGGAGGTCTCCATAGGTAAATCCGCTATTCCTCTAGCTGCTACGTTAAAGCTGCCGTTTATTCCGGCAACGAGAGTTGAGAATTTCTGCGCCACTGGATCGGAGGCTTTAAGGGGAGCCTGTTATGCCGTTGCCGCCGGGGCCTATGATATATGTTTGGCACTCGGTGTGGAGAAGCTTAAGGACACTGGCTATGGTGGTCTTCCTCAAAACGATACCCAGATGGGGACATCGCTGAGGGCCGCCTTTCCCAACTTTACTCCCCCTGGGGCGTTTGCCATGATGGGTACCAGGTACTTCGCTCAGTATGGCCTCAGCCCCGACGAAGGCAAACGTGCCCTGGCCCATATATCGGTGAAGAGTCATCACAACGGGGCTATGAACCCCAAGGCGCACCTTCGCCGCGAGATCACCATCGAACAGGTAATGAACGCTCCTATCGTAGCCTGGCCTCTGGGTCTATTTGACTGCTGCGGGGTGAGCGATGGCGCCGCGGCGGCCATAGTGACCCGGGCTGAACTGGCCAAGAAATTCAGGCCTGACCCGGTATATGTTAAGGCGCTACAGATCTCTGTGAGTTCCGGAGAGGAGTTGATGTTCACCGACTGGGACTATGCTCATGTTGAGACCACTGTCAATGCCTCAAAGAAGGCTTACAGTGAGGCAGGGATCAAGAGCCCCCGGGAGGAGCTAAGCATGATGGAGGTCCACGACTGTTTCTCTATCACAGAGCTTACCGTGTACGAAGACCTGGGGATCTCGCCACGAGGGCGGGCCAAGGAGGATATCGAGGCGGGATTCTACGATCTTGATGGCAAAATTCCCTGCCAACCCGATGGGGGCCTCAAGTGCTTCGGCCATCCCATTGGCGCTTCCGGGCTGCGGATGATGTATGAGATGTATAAGCAGCTTCAGGGGAAGGCCGGGCCGCGACAGGTAAAGAATCCAAAATTTGGCCTTACCCATAACATGGGTGGTATTCCCCCGGTAAATGTTGTCAGCACTTTTATAGTCGGGCTCTAGCTCTGGAGATAGTGGCCAACCTGGCGTGTGTGTTCAGATTAACCAAAGGAGGCGCACATGGACTTCGACCTGACCGAAGAGCAAAAGATGCTGAAGGCCAACGTACGTAACTTTTTGGAAAAAGAGATTGTGCCTATCGTTGATGAGCAGGAGAAGAAAGGGCCCCTGGACAAGGAAACCGCTGTCTCCCTTATTCAACAGTTGATGCCATTCGGCTACCTGATTGGCTTTCTGCCCGAAGAGTACGGCGGCTTGGTGTTGGATTACAAGACCAACGGTA
This sequence comes from Dehalococcoidia bacterium, assembly GCA_004377275.1. Taxonomy (GTDB): domain Bacteria; phylum Chloroflexota; class Dehalococcoidia; order E44-bin15; family E44-bin15; genus E29-bin15. The sequence goes on along the minus strand of SOIC01000135.1, from coordinate 1,296 downwards.
TACTGGTGGAGGAGCTAGCCCGGGCTTGGGGAAGCCTTGCTGGAACACTTTTCATTGCCGCAGCATTCTGGTGGCTACTGAACGAGGCGGGCAACCCGGAGCAGAAGGAGAGATTGCTGCCTCGAGCCTCCGCTGGTGACTACATAGGTTGCCTGGCGATAACTGAGCCTAACGCGGGCTCCGACGTGGCTGGCGTGGAGACAACTGCAATCTTGGACGGTGAAAACTACATCATCAATGGGACCAAGACGTGGATTTCAAACGGCAGTATAGCCGACGCCGCTTTTATCCTCGCCACCACAGACAAGTCACTCGGGCCTTTAGGGATGTCCTTTTTCCTTGTAGAGAGGGATGTGTCTCCTTTCGCCGCCAGAGAGCTGCACAAGCTGGGGCTGCGTTCCTTTCCCACATCGGAGCTTTCTTTCGATGACTGTCCTGTTCCCAAGGCAAATCTTTTGGATCCGGGCTCAGGCTACGAGCGGACAATGGCCTTTTTCGATGTGTCACGAGCGATGGTGGGAGCTAACTCGACAGGTATCGCTCAGGCTGCTATAGATGCTTCGATAAAATACGCCCAGGACAGAACCCAGTTTGGCCGCCAACTGGGCAGTTTCCAGATGATACAGGAGATGGTCGTAGATATGATAGCTGAGACCGAAGCCGGGCGTCTTCTATCGTTCCGCGCCCTAGACATGCTGGATAAGGGGGAGAAATGCCGCTGGCAGGCGTCTCTGGCAAAGGCCTACGCCACCGAAGCGGCGGTGAGGACGACCTCAAAGGCCATCCAGATTCACGGCGCTATGGGGCTTTCCGAAGAGTATCCGGTGGAGCGATACTTCAGGGATGCGAGGACTTTGACCATACCGGATGGTACTACACAGATGCAGAAACTGATCATAGGAAGGAGAGCTCTGGGGATAAAGGCCTTCGTCTAGCGGCAATGATTCGAACCAGCTAGTGGGCGAGTCAGAGCCGTGGCCACACCGCGTGGCAGCTCCCGCTAATCGATTGCCCCGATTGTCCCGTCCGGAGACAGAAGGGGCTGAACAATGTAGTGGCATCCAGACCCCCCTCAATCGCAGAATCTAGGCTTTCCCGATCCTGAATGCCTTTCTATTCCCGCTTCATATTTCTAGTAGCTAAAATATTTGCGCCAGTGCCAGCAGTATCTCTAATTATCACATCAGATATCTTGACAGGTGCCTGCAATTCAATATTTGCCAGTTCCTTAATCACACTGAATAACAATCGCTTTGGGATTGGTTTATCGGTGCGAACTGGAAGCATCGCCCACTT
>SOIC01000127.1 GCA_004377275.1 Dehalococcoidia bacterium | reverse complement strand
GCTCGATCCCGCATGCCGGTAACGGGCAGGGCGAACATTGATCGCCCCCGGCAGGGCGCTAATGCCATCCTCCGCCGTAGTATTGGCCGCAGCGGTTATTCCAGATATGTCTTAGTAAACCGCTCCATCTCAGGAGTGGGTTTCCACCACTTCTTAACACCCAGGTCCTCAGCTACCTTATTGGCAGCGAGGTAGCCTGACCCGCCGAGCACCAGTCCTCCGGGATAGGTGGAGACGCCGCAAACGTAGAGCCCCTCGATGGGCGTGCTGTGGCCAGAGCATTCCACGTTGGGACGGAAGGTATTCAGTTGAGTCGGCCGATAGTCGCCGTGCTTTATGGAGCCGCGGCGCATGTTGGGGAATCGGATCTCGATGTCCTCCGGGGTCTCGGCGTTGGTATCGATAATCTTGTCCCGGGTGAAGTTGGGGGCTACCTTTTGCCATTTATCCAGCACCGCCTCCTGCAGCTCCAGAGAGCGCTTCTCCCAGCCGCCCTCGATATCATAGGGGGCGTGCATCTGGAAGAAGGATACCTCCCCGCCCCACGGTGAGTGGACGAGGTGGGGGTCGAAGAAGCTCTCACAGGTAGAGTGCCCGCCGAAATTATCGCCGATCTTGCCGGCTACCACGTTGTCCCAGTGGGCCAGGAGCTGGTCGGTACTTTCGATGCCGAAGATGGTCATGAAGGACTCGTTGGCCCATGGCTCCTCCGCCTTGTAGTGTGGTTTCTCCTTAGAGGCCACGTGCAGGGTGTAGAAGCTCCACTTGTCATATACCCATCCCTCTACTGACTCCTTCAGCGTCCCCGGGAGGTTCTCACGTCCCACCAGGTCGAGGAATGTGGTGTGCGGATCTAGGCTGGATATCACTGCCTTGGCTTTTAGGGTACGACCCTCTTTGGTTTCCACCCCGATAGCTTTACCATTCTGGGTGATTATATTACTCACCTCGCACATGTCCAGGATTGTTCCCCCGGCGGCGACGATCTCCCGTGCCAGGGCACCGGCGAACTTGTGAGAGCCGCCGTAGCAGTAGCACTTGTTAATGCCGCGGCACAGCAAGAGGGGGACAAAGAGGCCTGTGCCGGTCTCCCTGGGGTCCAGCCCCCACATGCAACTCACGTACAGCAAGAGGGCGCGGATGCGGTCGTTCTCGAAGTTCTCAGTGATGATCTCGTAGGGGCTCTTCTCACTGAGTTCCAGCAACTCCCGTCCAACATCGGTTTTATCAAGGGTGACGGATAGGTCCATGGGAGACATGGCTGGCAAATAGGTGAGTGGTGCGATTATCTCATCCACTATCCTGCGCCATGTACGCATCACTTTACCGAAGGCCATAGCATCCTTGACCGAGTATCTCATGAAGGAGTCCCGGGTGTCCTCGACCATGCGGGTGAGCAACAGGGACCGGCCGTCCTCGAATACCATGGCCGTCTGCAGGTTGGGCTTGACCCAGGCCATGCCGTGATTGTCCAGGTCGAAGTCCCTGATGACGGGCATGTAGTCGACCATCAGGTGGTAGATAACGTGCGCGTTAGAGTAGTAGCAAGGGAAGAGGATCTCCTCTGTGACCAGCCCACCCCCGATTTCGTAGCGGCGCTCAATCAGCGCCACCTTTACCCCGGCCTTGGCAAGGTAGGCTGCTGTCATCAGTCCGTTGGGGCCGCCGCCGATGACAATGACGTCCCACTCGCTTTCAAGGGGAAACTCGTCAAATATGCCGCCGGTCAGCAGCTGCACTTGGTGCTTAGTCAGTTCCATAGCGCTCTCCTTTTGTTCTTCGCCTATCTATTCCCTATACTGGTATCTTGCCTTCACGGGGTACCGCTGATATCTTCCCCTTTTCAGGTATGTACCAAGGCGACGGGTACCACCAATCGCCGGGCTGGGCGATACCGTCCTCGATGAGGATGTGCATCAGGTTATAGCCGATAGCCATCAGGCACAGCCCTCCGGGGTGAGCCGATGACTGGTGGCAAAGGTAGAGCCCATCGATCCCGGGGACCCGGTAGCGCGCCATCTCGGGCAAGGGACGCTCATTCCACCACTGGTCGCGGCACTGGCGGACGCCGTACCATGTACCACCGAGCATTCCGGTATTGCGAAACTCCTGCTCTTGAGGGGTCAGCCCCCAATGGTGAACCAGGTTGGGCTCCTCGAGGCCCTCGACTACCGTTCCGAAAGCCTCGCGCATGTAGGCGTTCATCTTATCTTTGTCCTTGTTTATGGCATCTGGCCCGTCCACATGATACTCAGGTGGCGGGACGTAGCAAACGAGAGAACTCTCGAGGTAGCGGCCGGGGCGGGTGCATTGGGCGTGATACTCAGGGGTGAATATCCTCGAGCTACCGGCCCAGAGCCACATATACCTCTCCGGGGGCATGGTGGGGTTACCCTGTATCCCCATACAGTCCGCCACGTGCTCATAGTAGAGCTCTCGCGAGTCCATCGGGTAGCATACGCCGGTCTGCTCAGCCTCCTTGAACTTGGCTCGGTAGCGAAGAGGCTCACGGGTGAGGAAGGAGTTTGCGTACAGGGTTCCTCCCTTTAGGCTGAGGTCATCTACTCGCTTCATGACGCTCGGGTCCACATACTGTGGGCCGATGAGCTTGTTGAATGTTTGCTTGATGTCGGTGGCGCTGAGCACTGCCTTGTCTGCCCAGATCACCTTATTACCCCAGGTGGCGTTGTCCCGCAGGCGAACCCCCACTGCCCGACCATGTCTGATGATGATCTCATCCACGGGACAGCAGGTGCGGAATATTGCCCCGTGGGCTACGGCGCAGCGAAAGAGGGTGTGGAAATAGCCATGTATAGCGCCCATCGGGACAGTTCCTGTGGTGTATAGAGTGGCTGCTACCACGCTCTCGAAAGCGGGGATGGCCATACCCTCGAAGTGACCGGCGGCCCCTGACATCCAGGCTATGTACGCCTGGTATATTTTAAAGGGCTCGGTCTCCATGTACTCGTCCATGAGGTCAAACATATCCCATTCGAGCAGCTCCTCGGTCCACACCTCTGGCAGCCTCTCTTTGTAAACCTGCATGAAGGGTATGGTCTCAGCATTTGTCTCCACGTGGGGTGGGTGTGGTGGTGACCAGAAGGTGGCGCGCAGCAGCTCCTTGATGAACGGGGGATTGCTGAGCATGCCGGCCAGCTTCAGCCAGCCATCAAAGTCCTTTGCGCTGGTAAAGGAAACTCCATCGGTACAAAGAAGACCCATCCCTGCCCCGCTTATGAAGCTTTCCCCAGAAAGCCTCTGGGCGGCCCAGTCCATGCGGGCGCCGTACCTCCACAGTTCCAGCTGCTCCCAGCCGGGGGCTGCACCTCCGTAGAGGGCCACGGCATGGGGACTGATATGCACCCCGGCTATAGGGTCCGCGTTCTCCTGTGCTCCGCCACACTCCGGCCTCTCCTCCAGCACACAGACGCTGAGCCCACACTTGGCTAGATATGCCGCTGCCGTTGTGCCATTGTGACCAGCACCGATAATAACAATGTCATACTTTTCTTCTTGGCCCATTTTTACCTCCTCACACCGCAGGTAGTATATCCTACTGCCTTACGGTCAAAAAAACAAGCCCCCGCTATATTGTTAATACTCCAGGATATATAGCAGAGGGCCTCCAGCCAGTCAATAAATTCCAAAACCTTGCCGTCAATTGGTATAACCCGCTCCTTTCAGGCAATATCTTTCTCAGGCAGTACCAACAATAGCCGCGTCTCCGTACTAAATACGGGCGTTGGCCTTATATGGGCTAGATATCTAAATCCGCTACTGGTTATTCCAGATATGTCTTGGTGAACCGCTCCATCTCAGCAGTCGGTTTCCACCACTTTTTAACACCCATGTCCTCAGCTACTTTATTGGCGGCGAGGTAGCCAGAGCCCCCGAGCACCAGTCCTCCAGGATAAGTGGATACCCCACATACGTAGAGGCCGGCGACGGGCGTCGAGTGGCCGGAGCAGTCCACGTTGGGGCGGAAGGTATTCAACTGCGTCGGCCGGTAGTCGCCGTGCTTGATTGCGCCGCGGCGCATGTTGGGGAACCGAATCTCGATGTCCTCCGGGGTCTCGAGGTTGGTGTTTATTATCTGACCGGGGGTGAAGTTGGGCGCCGCCTTCTGCCATTTGGCCAGGATCGCCTCCTCAAGCTCCGGCCCTCGCCGCTCCCAGCCGCCTTCGATTTCATAGGGGGCGTGCATCTGGAAGAAGGAGACGTGCTTACCTGGCTTTCGGGTCATGTGGGGGTCAAAGAAGGTCTCGCAGGTGGCGTGCCCGCCGAAATTGTTATCATCGATCTTGCCAGCAATGACGTTGTCCCAGTGCGCCAGAAGCTGGTCGGTGCCTTCGATGCCGAAGATGGTCATAAAGGCCTCGTTGACCCATGGGTCGTCGCATTTGTATTGTGGCGGTTCCTCAGAGGCAACATGCAGGGTATTGAAGCTCCACTTGTCATATACCCACCCTTCTACCGACTCCTTCAGCGTCCCTGGCAGGTTATCTCCTCCCACAAGGTCGAGGAAGGTGGTATGAGGGTCGAGGCTGGAAATAACCACCTTGCTGCGCAGGGTGCGACCCTCAGCGAGCTCCACTCCGGCAACATGCCCGTTCTCCATGATGATCTTGGTCGCCTCGGCGGCTTCCAGTACCAGTCCCCCGCCCTTAACGATCTCCCGTTCCAGGGCACCGGCTAGCTTATGAGAGCCTCCGTAGCAGTAACACTTATTCATGCCGCGGTCGATCAGGAGGGGGACAAAGAGACCGACGCCTGTCTCCCTGGGGTCCAGCCCCCACATGCAGCTGACATAAAGCATGAGGGCGCGGACGCGGTCGTTCTCGAATGCATCGTTGATTATCTCCAGAGGGCTGCTCTCGGCGGTCTCAAACAACTCCCGGCCGATCTCGGTTTTCTCCAGGGCGATGGACAGGTCCATGGGAGACATGGCTGGTAGATAGGTGAGGGGACCTATTATCTCATTCACCATCTTCTTCCATTTCCGAATTACCTTGCCAAAGGCATTGGCATCCTTCCAGGAGAACTTGCCGATGGAATCCTTGGTGTCCGCTGCCATGCGTGTCAGCAGCAGGGACTTACCGTCATGGAACACCATGCCTGTCTGGGCGTTGGGCTTGATCCAGTTAATGGCGTGCTGGTCCAGGTTGAAGTCCCTGATTACTGGCATGTAATCCACCATCAGGTGATAGACGGCGTGCACGTTGGAGTAATAGCAGGGGAAGAGGATCTCCTCCGT
>SOIC01000087.1 GCA_004377275.1 Dehalococcoidia bacterium | reverse complement strand
TAGAGGAGCGCCTGGTAAAGTTCGAAAAACTCGAAAAACCGATAAAGGTGGCGGTGATGGGGTGCGTAGTAAACGGCCCCGGCGAGGCGCGCGAGGCCGATGTAGGCATCGCCTGCGGCAAGGGGCGGGGAGTCATCTTCCGCAAAGGCGAGCAGGTACGCACCGTGGAAGAGCGCGATTTTCTGGAGGCATTGATGGCGGAGGTTCAAGCACTGTAGAGAGGGCAGCGATGGCAGAAGAGCAGACTAATGACTCCAACCTAACGGAGGAAGAGAAACAGGCTTTGAGAGACGCTCACACATTTGCCGCAGACCGACAGATGCACGAGAATCGTTTGTTCTGGACAAGGGTTGCAGCTCTTTTAACTGGAAATTCGCTCCTGATCGCTGGCTTCACAATTCTTTACGTAAGATGGGTTCCTTTAGAAAGTTCGGCAGGTAATGACACCAACTGGGTGCTTCTGGCAATTGCAGCAGCGGGGATTTTGATCCAAGCCATGTGGCCCCTTGTTGCAGCGTACTCATACATGTCTGATCGCTACTGGAGCAGACTTATGGAGGATACCGAGTCTTTGCTATTCCCCGTGAAAACCACAGCCAAAACAAGACCAACCATACTAGACCACGCTAGGCGAATCTGGACAAGCTATGACGATTACTTACGTAGCGCTCTCCCTAAAAGGTTGCGGTTAATGGACAAGCCTGCAGGATTCTGGGCGACCGTCGTATTCTTTTTAAGCTTCCTAGCAATCTGGTTAGTCGCAGCTATTATGGTCAAGCCGAGTGACGGTCAATGGGTCGCAGTGGGAATTCCAGTAGTTATGCTCGTGTTTATTATAATTCCATGCTTAATTGTATATCTATATGCCAAAAAAAGGACGAGAAATGCGACTATCAAAGCTGTTCGGTAAGACGTTGCGCCAGACGCCGGCGGAGGCGGAGAATGTTAGCCATCAACTGCTGCTTAAGGCGGGGATGATCCACCAACTGGCAGCGGGGGTCTACAGCTATCTGCCCCTGGCCTTGCGGGCGCTGCAGAAGATCGAGAATATCATCCGCGAGGAGATGGATGCGGTAGGCGGTCAGGAGCTGCAGATGCCGGTGCTCCAGCCGCTGGAGATGTGGCGGGAAACGGAGCGCGACCTCGCCTTTGGCAAGGGCCTGTTCACCCTGAGCGACCGCCGCGAGCGAGCGCTCGTCCTGGGCCCTACCCACGAGGAGGTTATCACCGAGCTGGTGAAGCGCAACGTGCAGAGCTACCGCGACCTCCCCTTGCTACTGTACCAGATACAGACCAAGTTTCGCGATGAGCCGCGCCCCCGGGGAGGCCTGATGCGCGTCCGCGAGTTCGGCATGAAGGATTTGTATAGCTTCGATACCGACGAGGAAGCCCTGAACATAACCTACCAGAAGATGATCGGGGCCTACAAGAGAATCTATGAGCGCTGCGGCCTCGATTCCGTGGTGGTGGAGGCCGATAGCGGCGCCATCGGGGGCAAGGAGTCACATGAGTTCATGGTCATCGCAGAGAGCGGCGAGGATGTCATTCTCAATTGCTCCAAATGCGACTATGCAGCGAATGTGGAGAAGGCGGAAAGCGTAAAGCCCCGCGGCGGTGAAGGGGGTGGAGGGAGCGAAAAGGGCGAAATGCTCCCCATGGAGGAGGTGGCTACCCCGGGCAAGATAACCATCAAAGAGGTGTCAAGCTTCCTCGGCATACCCGAGAGCCAGACCCTCAAAGCGGTCTTCTATGCCGCCGACGGGGAGGTAGTCTTCGTCGCCATCAGGGGCGACCTGGAGGTAAACGAGGTGAAGCTGAAGAATGCCCTCGGCTGCCATGAGCTGCGCCTGGCCCAAGAGGAGGAGGTAGCGAAAGCTGGCCTGGTGGCAGGCTCCGCCTCTCCATTAGGACTCAGCGGGGTCAAGCAGGTTGGAGACCCCTCGATAACCTTAGGGGCGAACCTCGTTGCCGGGGCAAATAAGCCCGATACCCATATGAGAAATGTCAACTACCCGCGCGACTTCACCGTCGACCTGCTGGTAGACATCGCCACCGCTCAAGCAGGCGATGGCTGCCTCAGGTGCGGCGCACCGCTCCTCACCACCCGTGGCATTGAGGTGGGGCATGTCTTTAAACTGGGCAGCTTCTTCAGCGAGCGGATGGGGGCCACCTTCCTCAACCGTGATGGGGTGGCACGCCCCATCCTTATGGGTTGCTATGGCATCGGCATCGGGCGGCTCCTCGCCGCTGCCATCGAGCAGTATCACGATGAAAATGGTATCATCTGGCCCACCCCCATCGCTCCCTATCAGGTTCACCTCTGCCCGCTATCCACGGACAACGAGGAGGTGGCGGCAAGGGCAGAGAGCCTCTATGCCGAGCTTAAGCGCGAGGGACTGGAGGTGCTTTTCGACGACCGTGCAGAATCGCCCGGGGTAAAACTTAACGACGCCGACCTTCTCGGCATGCCGCTAAGAGTGGTCCTCAGCCCCAGAACCCTGAAGACGGGGAGCGTGGAAGTGAAGATGAGAGGGGAGAAAGAGGTAGCGCTCGTGCCCATGAAAGGGGTTAGCGGGAAACTCAGGGCGATGCTCTTTTAGAAATTGCCAGAAATACCCTCGCTCGGGGGGTTGCATTATCGTTTTATTTGTGCTATACTAATTCAACAGAATAGCGGAAAAGAAAAAGAAGTGGGGAGAGCCCACTTTTTTGTTTCATAGGAGGAGAGCTTGGCCAAGACGAAGAGCGAATTCATGCTCGCCATCACCCAGCTTGCTGCCGAGAAGAACCTGTCTCGGGAGATAGTGCTGGATGTGGTGGAGGCTGCCTTAGTTTCCGCTTTCCGCAAAAACAGCTTCGCAGCAAACCAGGAGATCTCGGTGAAGCTCAATCCCGACACCGGTGAGGTAACCGTGTTCGCTAATAAGACAGTGGTGGAGACGGTAACCGACCCCGGCCGTGAGCTATCGCTGGATGAGGCAAAAAAAATAAACCAGCACGCGGAGCTTGATGAAGAACTCACGGTGGAAGCCACCCCCAAAAATGCCGGGCGGATCGCCGCTCAGACAGCCAAGCAAGTGGTGCTCCAGCGCTTGCGCGAGGCGGAGCGGGAACTCGTCTTCGAGGAGTTCTCTGACCGCGAGAGTGAGATCGTCACCGGGATTGTGCAGCGAATCGAACCCCGGCAGATCACCCTCGACCTGGGAAGAACCGAGGGCGTCCTTCCCGCCTCGGAGCAGGTACGCACCGAGCATTATCGCATGGGGCAAAGGCTAAAGGTATACTTAGTAGAGGTGCGCCGCATGGGTAGAGGGCCTCAGGTTTTAGTATCGCGTACCCATCGAAACCTGCTGCGTCGCCTCCTCGAGCTGGAGGTGCCGGAGATACACAGCGGCGTCGTAGAGCTCAAGTCCATTGCCCGGGAAGCGGGTCATCGGAGCAAGATCGCCGTGGCGGCGCGGCAACAGGGCGTCGATCCCATCGGCTCATGCGTCGGGCTGCGCGGTATTAGAATCCAAAACATTGTTAACGAGCTAAATGGGGAAAGGATCGATATCGTGGAGTGGCATCCCGACCCAGCGACCTTCATCGCCAATGCCTTGAGCCCCGCTCCGGTGGATAGCGTTGCGGTCAATAGCGAGGAGAAGGTGGCCACTGTAGTGGTACCCGACCGCCAATTATCCCTCGCCATCGGCAGAGAGGGACAGAATGCCCGGCTCGCTGCCCGGCTCACCGGATGGCGCATCGATATCAAGAGCGCCTCAGTAGCCGAGGCGGAGGAGGCAGCACTCGCCGAACAGCCTCCTCCCCCGGAGGAAGCCGTGGTTGAGGAACCCGAAGGGCTGGTCGAAGTGGATCAGCCGGAAACCGCGGCTCCTGAGGAGGACGTTGCATTGCTCGCTCCTGAGGAACTCGTTCCTGAGATAGAAGCAGAGGAGGCGCTCCCTGTTGAGGAGGCGGCACCGATAGAAGAAACGTTAGTTGCCACGCCAGCCCCTCAACTCCGCTTTGCCGAGGACATCCTCCCGGCGATAACACCTAAGCCCAGTAAAAAGGCAAAGAAGGGCAAAAAGAGCAAGGGTAAGGCGATAGAAGACGACGTGGCCAGAGGCGTGGCTAAACCGAAGGCTCGCCGCGCCCCGAAAATCCCTATCGATGATGAGGAGCTCGAGGAATTGTAATAAAGATGACCACCACATCCCAGAGAAAGAAGCAGCCGCGACCGAAACACGTGCCAGAGCGCACATGTATCGGCTGCCGTGAGATAAGACCTAAGCGGGAGCTTATCCGCATTGTGCTCACCGAAAGCGGTGGCGTTGAGATCGACCCGACAGGGAAGAGATCAGGGCGAGGGGCTTATTTATGTAAAGCAAAAACCTGCTGGGAGGCGGGGCTGAAAAAGGAGCACCTCGACCGTGCCTTACGGACGAAGATCGCCGTGGAGGATCGAAGGGGGCTGGCCCAGTACGGGGAGATGCTCCCTGGTTAGCGGGGTTAAATGGTTAAAAGAAGACGAAATAGGGCGAGGCCGGCTCCAAAAAGGCGCAAAGTCGCTAAGGCAGCGCCGTATGAGGATACAACTGTCGCCACCGAAGCGGATAGGAAGCGCAGCGTCAAGATCCCCCCCTCCCTCACCGTGAAGCAATTAGCCGATCTCATCGAAGTGAGCGCCATAGAGGTGATCAAGCAACTGATGAGAAACGGCATCATGGCCAACATTAACCAAGTGATCGACCACGATACGGCAGTGATTGTGGCCTCGGATCTTGGCTATGAGGTGCTGGAGGAGAAAGGACGAGGGGCGAAAGCCAAAAAGTACCAGCGTTTTCAGGAAGACGATACCAGTGTGCAAAAGCCCCGTCCTCCGATAGTTACCATCATGGGGCATGTAGACCACGGAAAAACCAGCCTCCTTGATGCCATCCGTGAGGCCAACGTGACTGCCACCGAGGCGGGCGAGATCACCCAGCATATCGGCGCCTATCAAGTAGATATCCATGGTCAAAGGATCACCTTCCTCGACACACCAGGGCACGAAGCCTTTACTGCGATGCGGGCGCATGGGGCTCAGGTAACGGATATTGCCATCCTGGTGGTCGCCGCCGATGATGGGGTAATGCCCCAAACCTTAGAGGCCATCGCCCACGCGCACGCCGCCGGAGTGCCTATTGTGGTTGCTATCAACAAGGTGGATAAGCCAGACGCCAACCTGCAACGGGTGAAGCAGCAGCTTGCCGATCATGAGCTGCTTATTGAGGAGTGGGGCGGCGATGTGGTTTGCGTCCCAGTCTCGGCAAAAAAGAGGGAGGGGATCTCAGATCTCCTGGAAAACCTGCTCATCGTGGCCGAGCTGGAGGAACTTAAAGCAAACCCGGAGCGCCGCGCCGTGGGCGTGGTTATCGAGGCCAAGCTGGATAAGACCAAGGGCCCGCTGGCCACTGTTCTCATCCAGACGGGCACGCTGAAGGTGGGCGATCCCTTCACCATAGGCGATACTTGGGGCAAGGTAAAGGCAATGTTCAACGACAAGGGTAAGCACCTCAGAAAGGCGGAGCCGGCGAGCCCGGTGGAGATCCTGGGGATGGAGAGCGTGCCCCAGGCTGGCGATACCCTCACCGTAACCGACAACGAAAAGGAGGCACGCACCCAGGCCCAAAAGCGCCAGGAGGAGAAAAGGCTTGCCTTGACCCCCGCTAGACCCCTTAGCTTGAGTAACTTCTTTTCTCAAATTCGTGATGGGGAGGTGAAGGAGCTCAGTATCATCTTGAAGACCGATGTCCAGGGGAGCATCGAACCGATAAAAACCTCACTGGAGCGCCTGAACACCGACGAGGTTAAGGTGAGTATCCTCCACTCTGACAGCGGAAGTATCACCGAGAGCGATGTGCTCCTTGCCCTCGCCTCTAAAGGGATCATTCTCGGGTTTAACACCCGCCCCGAGCCTGGGGCCAGACAGCTTGCTGACAGCGAGGGGGTAGACATCCGCCAGTATGCGGTGATCTATAACCTGGTGGACGATGTGGAGAAGGCAATGAAAGGAATACTAGAGCCCACATACATCGAGGTGGTGGAAGGACACGCTGAGGTGCGCGCTATCTTTTCCGCCCGAGGGAGCAAGGTGGCTGGGGTATATGTCACCGATGGCACGATAACCCGGGGGTCGCTGGCCAGGATCATGCGCCAGGGTGAGACGATATTTGAATCCAGCGTCAGCAGTCTGAAGCGGTTTAAGGATGATGTCAAAGAGGTCGCCAGCGGCTTTGAGTGCGGGGTGGGCATCGAGGGATACAACGACCTTGAGGTCGGTGACATCGTCGAGCTATACAGAACGGAAAGGGCCTAAGGATGAGCAGGCGCATCGAGCGGCTTAACGACCTGATCCGAGAGGAGATGAGCGAACTGCTTCGCCGCCAAATTAAGGACCCGAGACTTGGCTGCTTTCTAACGGTGACCCGGGTAGATACCTCCCCGGACCTGAGGTTTGCTAAGGTTTTTATCAGCATCATGGGCAGCGATGAGGAGAAGAATAAGGCGATGGATGGTTTAGCTTCGGCCTCGGGCTTCCTCTACAGGGAGCTCAGGGGGCGCCTCTCATTGCACCGCACGCCCCAGCTGGTCTTTTATAAGGATGATTCCATCGAACAGGGGGCTCAGGTACTTCATCTGATGCAAGAGGTCACCAGTAGCGAAGAAACTGATGTTGAGCATTAACGGGATCCTCAACATCAATAAGCCCGCCGGGAAAACCTCTCTGGAGATTGTCACTCTGGTGAGGCGCTGGAGCAGGCAGCGACACATCGGGCACGCCGGCACCCTAGACCCAGGAGCCACAGGGGTATTACCTATTTGCCTGGGGCAAGCAGCAAGGGTGAGCCCCTTTATCGTGGCGGCTCATAAAACCTATAGGGCTGAGATCGAGCTGGGCGTAGCCACCGATACCTATGATGCGGAGGGGAAGGTGACCCAACGTATTGACCCCTCCCACATTACCAAAGAGCAGGTGGAGGAGGTGTTTACCTCCCTTAGGGGCACTATCCTTCAGAAGCCCCCGATGTATAGCGCCCTGAAGCACCAGGGGGAACGCCTCTATAAGCTCGCCCGCGCCGGCATCACGGTGGAAAGGGAAGAAAGAAAGGCTGAGGTCTTTCGTCTGGAACTCATCCAGTGGCAGCCTCCCTTTTTCACTATCGAGGTGGAGTGTGGCAAGGGGACCTACATTCGCTCCCTGGCTCACGATCTTGGCCAGTCCCTCGGCTGTGGCGCCCACATCAGTAGATTGGTCCGCCTGAGGTGCGGACCCTTTGATATCGACGATAGTCTTACCCTTCCCCATCTTGAGGATTCCTTCCACCATAACTACTGGCAGGACTTCCTTTACCCCATGGATGTGGTGCTGGAGCACTGGATCGCCGCTATCGTGGGTAAAGAAAAGGAGCACGCTATTAGCAACGGTCGCCCTCTGAATCTCGACAATGGTGACGACAAGGGGTATTGCCGCGCCTACTCCCTTGACGGGCGCTTCCTCGCTGTGCTTCGCTTCCTGCCGGAGAATGGCCTGTGGCAGCCGGAAAAGGTATTCTCCCGTGAGCAATAATAGAACTTAGCTTTAAAAAGACTTGACACATATCTAGATAGCGGTTATAGTGCAACATGATTGAAAGGAGGTGACACGGATGCAGGCATACTGCTTCAAATGTAGGGCGAAACGGGAGATCAAGGATCCCCAGAAGGTTACCCTGAAGAACGGCAGGCCGGCAACCCGCGGAGTCTGCCCGTCATGCGGGACAAAGGTGTTCCGCATTGGCAAGTCCTAATCGATGCTTCACTGCCAGGTCGCAATGGGGCGAAGCAGGACGCAGCGTCATGTTCAGCCTATTTCTGGTAGTTTTGCCAATAGGGCTTGAGCATTGGTGATCAGGATTTCATCGATCTCTTTTTCGTCCAAGCCAGCCCCTCGGGCAACTTGGCGGGCTAAAGGTGGGGTGAGCAGTTCCGTTTCATCGTGGGCGTCTGAGTTGAGAAGGAGCTTGGCTCCCGCAAGCCGAGCCATTTGAGCGATGTGACCATTGGCGAGCGAGTGACCTCTTCGGGCACTGACCTCGAGGAAGATGCCCGCGGTGGCGGCTAGTTCAGCCTCTTCAAGAGTGATGAGTCCGGGGTGTGCCAGAATATCAACATAAGGGCACTGAAGCGCTGCTTTATTAGTGCCCTTCTCTACGGGTTCGATGGTAGATTCGCCATGCACCACCACCAGCCAAGCCCCCAGCTCTTTGGCCCGCCTTGCGGCCCCACCGATTGCCCGGGGAGGGAGGTGGGTAAGCTCTATGCCGGGGATGGCGCGAATCGGCCAGTGTGCCCGCGCCAGTGTACAATCTGCAGCGATTTCCACGATTACCCGCTCAAGATAGCCAACCCCGACATGGTCGGTGATGGCGATGGCGTGGTAGTCTTGTTCAAGGGATCGGCGGATTAGTTCCAAGGGTGATAGGGCACCATCGCTAAGTGAGGTATGGGTGTGAAAATCGTATATCAAGATTCACCTCCAAAGAGCTATTATATGATAGGAGATAGATTTGGGCAAGATAAATGTGGCCATAATTGGGGTGGGAAATTGCGCCTCTTCGCTGGTGCAAGGCGTTCACTACTATCGCAACGCAGTAGAGAATGAGCCCGTCCCCGGGCTGATGCATGTTAACCTGGGGAGCTATCATATCCACGACATCACCTTTGTCGCCGCCTTCGATATCGCCAAGAATAAGGTGGGTAAGGATATCGCCAGTGCGATCTATACCCCGCTGAACAATACCTTCAAATTCTGCCAGGTGCCACGCACTGGGGTGAAAGTGTCCCGGGGGATGACCCATGATGGTCTGGGAAAATACCTCTCCCAGGTGATCACCAAAGCCCCGGGCTCCACCGAAAACATCGTTGAGATCCTTCAAAAAACCCGCACCGATGTGGTGATCAACTTCCTCCCTGTTGGAAGCGAAGAGGCCACAAAGTGGTATATCGAGCAGGTGCTGACTGCAGGCTGTGGATTTGTGAATTGCATTCCGGTGTTCATCGCCAGGGAGAAGTACTGGCAGAACAGGTTCAGTGAGCGGGGACTGCCGATAATCGGCGACGATATAAAGAGCCAGGTGGGGGCCACCATCACCCACCGCGTGCTCACCAACCTCTTTCGCGACCGCGGTGTCAAACTGGAGCGAACCTATCAGCTGAACTTCGGCGGCAATACTGATTTTCTTAATA
This sequence comes from Dehalococcoidia bacterium, assembly GCA_004377275.1. Classification (GTDB taxonomy): domain Bacteria; phylum Chloroflexota; class Dehalococcoidia; order E44-bin15; family E44-bin15; genus E29-bin15. The sequence goes on along the minus strand of SOIC01000087.1, from coordinate 6,737 downwards.
TGCTGGAGCGGGAGCGGCTGGAGTCAAAGAGGATCTCCAAAACCGAGGCGGTAACCTCGCAATTGGACTCCAAAATCGAGCCGGATAATATCCACGTAGGACCCAGCGACTATGTTCCCTGGCTCGGCGACCGAAAATTTTGTCACCTCCGCATGGAGGGGCGCACCTTCGGCGATGTTCCCCTCAATATTGAGGTAAAGCTTGAGGTATGGGACAGCCCCAACTCAGCAGGGGTGGTGGTGGACGCCATCCGGTGCTGCAAGCTGGCGATAGACCGCGGCATTGGCGGGGCACTTATCGGGCCATCGGCCTATTTCATGAAATCGCCCCCGGCTCAATATACGGACGATGAAGCCAGAAGGATGGCGGAGGGGTTCATCGCCGGAGAGGGCGAGTGATCCGCTACCAGCGGGGCACTTCTGATGCTTAATTGCATGTAGCTAAATGGAGTTGTCCAAGAGGTTATCATAGGGAATGCACCCCCAGGAAGCACCAAGTAAGGAAATGGGATACGGAGCAGCGGACATCCATATCCACAGCAGCGTGCACGATGGCATGGCGAGTGTTCCTGAGATCATCGAAGCCGTGGCGCGCAAGGGAGATCTCGATGTCATTGCCATCACCGATCACAATGAAATTTCCGGAAGCTACCAGGCGAGGGAGCTCGCCGCGAAGCGCGACTACCCTTTCGAAGTGGTGATCGGCATGGAGGTAAACACCATGGAGGGACACCTGCTGGCCCTCTTCATCGAGCGCCCGGTCCCCATCGACCAGCCACTGGCAACCACTATCGCAGCGATCCACGCTCAGGGTGGCCTTTGTATCGCGCCTCATCCCATGAACTGGCTGACAGATAGCATCAGTCGGCAGAGCCTAGAGAAAATCGTCAACAGCAGTGAACCGGATATCTACTTAGATGGCATCGAAACTGTTAACGCTACGACATTAGAGTTCATCAATCGGAGAGCAAAAAGGTTTAGCCTAAAATATAATCTTGCGGAAACAGGGGGCAGTGATGCCCACTTCCTGGCTGCCGTAGGTAGTGGTCTCACCCTGTTTCCCGGCCGAAGTGCCCAGGAACTGAGAAGAAGCCTCCTGGAGAGGACGACCCAGGCCCGAAATGGCACTCGGGTGAGGGTTAAAGATATCGGACTTATTCAAATAATCAGGCAGCAACGCAAGAGCAGAGGGTATTTCGTTCGCGGCATGCTGAAAAACTTCACCAGGTGGCTTTCCCAGTGAAGATCGCTCTCGTTTCCCCATACGATTATTTTTACCCCGGTGGGGTTGTCATCCATATCGCCCACCTCTATGAGCAGTTCACCGGGATGGGGCACGATGTCAGGATCATCACCCCTTATTCTGGTAGCAGGGACTCCCTTGATAGTCAGGACATCATCCCTATTGGTAGGCCTGTCCCCATACCCTCAGGCGGCTCTATCGCCAGGGCCACCCTATCGCCGATGTTGTCCTCCCCGGTGCGGGCCATCTTGGAGCGGGAAAGGTTTGACATCATCCATCTCCATGAGCCAATGGGCTCTACTCTAACCATCTCCACGCTTCGCGTATCGAACACCATTAATGTGGGCACCTTTCACGCCTGCCACAGCGGCACTATGGGATACCGAATAATGAGCCCCTTTGTCATGAAGTGGTTTAGCAAGCTCCATGGTAAGATCGCCGTTTCCAAACCGGCAATGGATTTCATCGGTAAGCATTTCCCCGGCGAATACGCGATAATCCCCAACGGCATCGACGTGGAGCACTTCTCCACAGCTGTGTCCCCTATCGACAGGTTCAGTGATGGTAAATTGAATATCCTCTTCGTTGGTCGCCTGGAAAAGCGCAAAGGGCTGAGGTATCTCCTGGGGGCCTACAAAAGGGTTAAGCAGGAATTGCCCAACTCTCGGCTCATTGTGGTAGGGCCGGGGAAGCGCCAGAAATATGAAAAGCTGGTAAGAAAGGCGAACCTGAAGGATGTGGTCTTCACCGGCTATGTACCCAATGAAGACCTCCATACATATTATCAAACGGCCGACCTTTTCTGCACCCCGGCTACCGGAGAGGAGAGCTTTGGCATTATTCTGCTGGAGGCCATGGCTGCCTCAAAGCCCATCGTTGCCTCAGCGATCGAGGGCTATGCCAGTGTGATGAGTCACGGCGTTGAGGGGCTAATGGTGCCTCCCAGGGATGAACAGGCCCTTGCCAGCGCCCTGATTCAACTCCTTGGAGATGAACCCCTGCGCCGAGAGATGGGCGCAAGGGGAAGGCTAAAGGCGGAGGAATGCAGCTGGCCGAACGTTGCCAGAAGGGTGATCGAATACTATACGAGCTTGCGCAACGGCTCATAACCTTATAAGGGCAACTTATAAATAACGCCCCCTGGCGCCCTCTGCACCAGGGGTTTGGCACATTCAGGAGGAGAAATGTGGCGACCTGCTGAAATACTTAGCGACGGTGCCCACCGCCTTGCCGAGCCGGTTGGCCGTGTGGTGGCTAAGACGAGGGTGCCGCCTAACTTCCTTACCATTTTGGGCTTCTTGTTCAATGTTGGCGTCGCCTGGATAATCTCCCAGGGTCACTTCCCACTCGCCGGCTTGTTGATCATAGTGGCAGGGATATTTGACCTCCTCGATGGGGCGGTAGCCAGGCACACCAACAAGGTCACCAGGTTCGGCGCTCTCCTCGATTCCACCCTCGACCGCTTATCCGAGGCGGTACTTCTCTTCGGGCTTCTATGGTATTTTGTCTGGCAACAGGATACCTCCCTCGAGGTGATCCTCATCTTTGCTATCATCGTAGGCTCCCTGCTCATCAGCTATGTGAGGGCCAGGGCTGAAGGATTGGGTCTGGACGCCGAGGTGGGGATAATGAGGAGAACGGTGAGGATTCTCACCCTATCCATCGGACTCATGTTGAGCCCATTCGGACCTCTCCTCCTGGTGACCCTCTGGGGCCTAGCCATTCTTACCAACCTGACAGCAGTGCATCGCCTTATCTATGTATGGTACAAAGCCAGGAAGGGACCGCCGCATTGAGGGTTTGCCCAGAGGCTATCGCACGCGGCGGAGGAAAGATAGCACAAAATAGATAGTCAGTATCCCCAAGATTCCCACTACAACGATGAGCGCGATGTAGGGTGAAGAGATGCCCGATACCGCCCCCGGGGTTGGCATAGGCTGAGGCCCGAGACCTAGGCTATCACGCCACAGGGCATTGAGACCATCCATGTCAAAGCCATAAACCTCAAGCAGGGCATCATCATAGGTTCTCCCCTCCTTAAAGACATCCAGCAGCGCTAATATCTCATCGCTACCATAATTATCGATGAGAAACTGCACCAGGCTATAGCTTTCGGCATAAGAGAGCTTGGCCTCATCCGGGTCGGTGGGAAAGGAGCTTGCGATGGTGCGCACCGAGAAGAGGTCATCGTGGGCGATGGCCGCGTTTAGCATGCCTTGTAGGTCTGACCTGAGCTCCCCCTCAGCGTCCATCGCCAGCCCCTCATCAAGCCAGGTAGGGAGATCACCGTAGGAGCCGAAGACCTCCTGATGGACCACCAGGTGTCCCAGCTCATGGGCTATGGCCCTTTTACCCCAGGTAAGGTCACCTAGAGAGACCCCGATAACTATGGTGCTATAGTCAGAGAAAGCGACACCACCGGTCCATTCTTGAGGGTATACCAGAGCGCCCTGTAAATCCCCAGAGCTGGCGTAAATATAAATCTTGACTGGCTGCTCCAGGGTAACCCCCACTTCACCGGCTAGCCGCTCCAGCGCCTCATCAGCAGCATCCAAGAGCTGGTGAGCAAAGGACAGGTCGCCCTTATACCATAAGATGGTCACCTGATCGCTGGCTAGGCTCTGCCAATCATGGCTCAGGTCATCAAATTCAATGGTAGCCGATGATGTTTCAATTTGGTGCCCAGCAGCATCCTCAATCAGCCACCAATAATCTATCTCCGTCCCCGGCGGCAATCCCCCCGTCTCCAGCATGTCCCATATCCAGCTTGCCGCCACCCGTTGACCGGGGGTGAAATCGACGTCCACCCGACAGCTAACCGGGATGAGACTCCGTCGGCTCGTCCGATATTCAAGATCGATGTCGGTGATCTCGGTGGTCGCCTCCGCCTCCAGGCGAAAGGTGATGGCAGTGGGAAATTGCGCCTGGGCATCGCTGGAGATGACGGTGATCTCATCCTGGGCCAGGCTGGTTGCTGGCGAGAGGATGTGGAGGACAGGGAGGGCAAAAAACAGCATGAGTAACAGGCTAAGCCGCTTCATGATCCCTTTCCTATGGTGAATTTGAGGTAGGCCTCGATTAACTCATCCAGCGCCCCATCCAGCACAGCGATAGGGTCGCTGGTTTCATATCCCGTACGATGGTCCTTCACCATCTTATAGGGGTGAAGGACATAGCTTCTGATCTGGTTGCCCCAGCCTGCGACGACATGCTCCCCCTTGAGCCTGGCCTTTTCCTCGGCACGCTTTTCCAGCTCAAGCTCGAGGAGGCGAGCGCCGAGGACCTTTAGCGCCAGCTCCTTGTTCTGGTACTGGGAGCGCTCGTTTTGGCAGATAGCCACCAGCCCGGTGGGGAGATGGGTCACCCGAACCGCACTGCTGGTCTTCTGCACATGCTGACCTCCAGGGCCACTGGCTCTAAAGAAGTCGATCCTCACCTCATCAGGGTTTATCCTGACATCCAGCTCCCGCTCCGCCTCAGGCAACACCTCCACCAGGGCAAAGGAAGTATGCCGACCATGGGAGGCATCGAAGGGGGAGAGGCGCACCAGGCGGTGCACCCCGCGCTCCGCCTTGAGGTAGCCGTAGGCATAATCGCCGATGACCTGGATTAGGGCGCTCTTTATGCCCGCCTCCTCACCGGGGGAGACCTCGATCACCCCCGCCTGATATCCACGGCGCTCCGCCCACCTAAGATACATCCTGAGAAGCATCTCCGCCCAGTCCTGAGCCTCGGTTCCCCCGGCGCCAGCGTGAACCGCGAGGAAGGCGTTCCTCTTTTCGTACTCACCACTCAGGAGCAGCTCAAACTCTATCTCTTCAAACTGAGCAGCTACCCGCTCGGCCTCGGCAGCGATCTCTGCCTCCAGAGCAGGCTCCTCCCCAGCGGCAACCAGGTCTGCCAGTTCTAAAAGCTCACTGACCCTGCGCTCCATGATGCGCCACTTCTCCACCTCCCCCTTCAGCTCCCCGAGCTGGCGCATCACCCCCTGGGCCCTCTCCTGATCCTGCCAGAAATCGGGCCGGGATGATTCCGCCTCTATTTTAACGATCTCCCGCTCCTTCTGAGCGAGGTCAAAGGCGCACCATGACTTGGGAGATACGCTCGGTTAGCTCCTCAAGCCTTTTCTTTTGTTCTTGCATTTTTTCATGCTCCTTTTTCCAACTTTAATCGGCCCTATATCGACAGTCGCGCCTGCTCAACCTTTGGGGCGGGCAGTTGTCCCGCTGCGGCGAGGTGGGCAAGGCGGGTGGGCTCGGGGAGGCGATAGCCTCTCAGGCACGCCATTACCCAGTGGGCAGCCGCCTCAAGGTCAACCCTATGCCCGATGGAAATATAGACCGGATTCACCCCCCGCTTGGTCCGCAGTGCCGCTCCGATAACCTCCTCGCCATCGAGGAGCGGGGCATAAGTGCCTGGCTCCTCCCCTAAATCACCGTGCCGGCCGCACAGGATAGACTTGGCACACCCTATGATGGGCACATCCAACAGAAGCCCCAGATGGGAAGCCAGCCCCAATCTCCGCGGATGAGCGATGCCCTGAGCATCGGCGATGAAAAGGTCAGGGGTCACGGTAAGCCTTTCGCAGGCGGCCAGTATCAACGGCGTCTCCCGAAAGGACAATAGCCCTGGCACATAGGGAAAGCTGATATCCAGCGTCGCAACACTCTGCTCCACCAGCACAAGCTCGGGAAAACGGAGTACCACCACCGCTCCCCTTGCCATCCCCCTACTGTCCACGCCAGAGATGTCCACACCAGCAATGAGATGAGGGTTCTCGATCTCGCTCCTTCTCACCACCTGAGCGGCAAGAACTCGCTGAATTTCCTTAGCCTCAGCAACGCTTACCTGCCAGCTGTGAAGATTGCGCCCTTTCATATCAGCCAATTATATCCCCTGGAATACCCTCTGGCAAGCTAACCCATTGACACATGGCGCTTTATCACCCATAATAGCAACATTACGAGGTGAGCAATGGTAAAGATTCGGTTGAGTCGTGTAGGCAGGAAAAAGAGACCCAGCTACCGGGTAGTGGTCGCCGATGCTCGGGCCCCGCGCGATGGTGCCTTTATTGAAATCATCGGTCACTACAATCCCCTCACCGACCCCGCTACCATCGTGATTGATGAGGAGAAGGCACTAAAGTGGCTTCGTCAGGGGGCCCGGCCTACGGAAAGGGTGGCCATCTTGCTAGCTAAGCTGGGCATCATAGAGAAGCCCACGAAGAAACACACAGAGAAGCTGGCGAAGAAGCTCGCGGAGAAGCCGGCAGAGAAGCCAGCGAAGAAGCCCGCGAAGGAGACCACAGCGGAGCTATCAGAGGAGAAACCTATAGAGGAGCCTACGGAGGAACCCTCAGAGGAGACCACCACGGAGCTAGCGGAGGAGAAGCCTACGGAGGAACCCGAAGAGAAGCCGGCGAAGAAGCCCGCGAAGGAGACCACAGCGGAGCTATCAGAGGAGAAACCTATAGAGGAGCCTGCCGAGGAGAAATC